>JBBQLD010000146.1:0-9848 GCA_038327555.1 Chitinophagales bacterium | reverse complement strand
CCACAACCGGGGTTATTTTCCTGTGTCATTCATTTTTATTTAAAAAACCCCGCTTCCACATTTAAAACCCGCACTTTATGTGGAAAGACCCCGCCAGGAAGACAACCCACGTTTTTCATTAATTTAGCTTCGAAATTTCGCTTAGATACCGTCTAACTCAATTCCAGGGCTACCTTCGAAAGTTCAACGAATTTCCATGCTGATTTCACCTGAAAAATGTGTCACCTTTCTAAATTTTGGAATAAAAAAGCCGCCTTTCGAACATCGAAAGGCGGCTTTTTTATGCTCAAATATCAGCTTCAATTCCCGAAGTTCAGGTGCTTGATAGAGTAGTAGCAAATGGTGCCAAAACCAAAGGCCAACATGGAGTGAAACAGTACAAAAGCTGTATTGTCCGTAGCCAGGCCAATGATCGCTGAAGCTAAAAACACCAGAGACATTACGCCTTCCGCAATGGTAACCCATGAAATTTTGCGGGCCATATAGGATGCCTTTTGCAAGGAGTTTTGTTGCTGACCGCCATTGCCGCCATATTTTGGCGTCCGCACGAAAGCCGAAACTTTACCACGCAAACCTTCTACCACAGCTACTGCATTGTACAGCGAAAGTCCGAGCGACATTGGCATAAAGGACAGGAACAGGCCAAAAAAGCGCACTTTTTCCCAGAAGGTAGCTGGTGCGGTGCGGTTGAGCGCTGCCGTAATATTTGCCGTGTAAGAAATGGCTGCCACAGAAAACAGACCGAGTACAGAGAACGAAAGGAAGTGGGTAGAAATGCCTAGTTCGCTGAACGCGAATGCCAAAGGCACACTGCTCAATGCCGCGATGAATACCCACAAGAATACGCCGTATGCCGTCAATTGGCTGATGGCGTGCATCTTTTGGATGCCGTTGAGTTTGTTGGTGTTCCAAACGAGTTTCATGAGCTTGCGCACGTTTTGCGCGCCACCTTTGTTCCAGCGGAATTGCTGGCCTTTCAATGCGTTCATATCAACAGGCAACTCAGCTGGGCTGCCCAGTTTTTCCAGGTACTGAATTTTATAACCCAATATCTGAGCGCGGAAGCTCAAGTCGAGGTCTTCTGTGAGTGTATCGCTGGCCCAGCCCCCGGCTTCGTTGATTACATCTTTGCGCCAAACACCGGCAGTGCCGTTGAATTGGAGCAGCAGGTTGCCATAAGAACGACCAGCTTGCTCCACCGTAAAGTGGACATTCAATTGAAGCGCCTGAAGTTTGGTCAACATGCTGTAATCCGCATTGATATGCTCCCAGCGTGTTTGTACGATGGCCACCTTTGGATCTTCAAAATAAGCCATTGTGGTGCGAAGGAAGTCGGGGCGCGGGGTAAAGTCTGCGTCAAAAATGGCGATGAAATCACTTTTCACCAAAGGCATAGCCTCTTGTAGCGCGCCTGCTTTATAACCTTGGCGGTTTACGCGGTGTACGTGTTGAATATCAAAGCCTTGTGCTTTGAGTTCAGCTACTTTAGCAGCTACGATGCCCACGGTTTCATCTGTCGAGTCGTCAAGGACTTGAATTTGGAAACGATCTTTTGGGTATTCTTGTGCAGCTACATAGTCAATGATGCGCTCGGCGACATACATTTCGTTGTACATCGGCAATTGGACCGTCACCATTGGTGCATTTTGGTCGGTAGCGCCAAATTGTTTGTATCGAATCTCTGGATTTTCCTTGTGGTACTTTTTGTAGAGGTACAACAGGTGGAATTGCAGGAGGGCGTAAACCGTCACCCCGCTCATAGCGAGGAAATAGATGAGCAGCATAAGGTAGCCGAAATCGACAAAACCTTGATACTGAAATGCCTCGAATAGAGAATGAAGACCGTACATATTTGAGTTGGTAAATTTTTTCTTGATTGGTTATTGGTTTACTTGTCTGCTCAAGCTTGGTTGCTCGAATAACAAAACCAACAAAAATACCCTCCTGTATTTTATCAAATCAACAACCTGAAAATTGTTGTTATGATTTTCCAGCTTGCTAAAACCGTTCCTCGAATCGTTCCCGAAACCTTACTGTGCCCTGCTGCTCGTTTCCGATAGCGCACGGGTACTTCTGCGCATTGGAGTTTCATTTTTGCTGCTCGCACCTGCATTTCTACCGTCCAGCCAAAATCTTTGTCCCGCATCCCGAGTGCCTTGAGTTTATCCCAGCGAATGGCTCGGAAAGGCCCCAAGTCGCTGAATTTATAGCCGTAAAACAGGCGAATCATTGCTGGGGCCAACCAATTCCCAAATTGCTGTGGGAAGGTCATTGCTCCGGGTTCTAACCCCCCCAGCCTTCTCGAGCCGATTACCATGTCTTTGCCGTCGTTCAAAATTGGAGCCACCACGTTTGGTAGTTCCTCTGGAAAATCTGAAAAATCACCGTCAAGGAAAACTACAATGTCAGGCTGTTCTGATGAGGGTAGATTTTCAAGGTAACGCATTCCGGCCAGACAGGCATTCCCATAACCGCGTTCAAGTTGGCTAACGACTACTGCTCCACCCATTTTTGCCGCCTTCGAAGTTCCATCCGTAGAGCCATTATCACATACAATCACTTGTCGAACCCAATCTTTTGGAAGACCAGCCAGCACTAAAGGCAGGGCTTTTTCTTCATTCCAGGCCGGAATCAGCACATCAATCCTTGGTTTCTGTATCATTTTCGGTTCGCAACCTGAATATCTGTTTTTCACATCCCTCTTAGGCGGGACAAAAGTAATAACGAGAGTTAAGAGAAAGTTAAAAAGTCTTAAGATTTTGAGGTTAAAGTTTTGCAAACGGGGTAGCAGGTTTTCTGCTAAGGTTTTCTTTACTTTTGGACGTAAGCATTTCCCATTGTCACGCCTTGTTCCAAATCATATTTTATAACTCCCGGCAAATCTCGGGGAAGAAATTTTGTTTCGTCAAAAAAAACACCATCGTTCCGAATGTTGTTCGGTTTTTGGACTTTGAAACCCCTGGCGATCGAGGCAACAAGCTCAAAGCTTATGGATGCGATCATCTGGCGTCAGAAGTTATTAGGGCACTAATCTTGTGTTAAAAAATTAACATTCCAGAAACAAGCCCAAGCATGTCAAAAAGTGATTCCACATTTGTACTACAAATGCGGTTTAACGACTTAAGCCGCCCTCCGTTTCTACTGCACAAATGCCGGGAATTCCGCTCTATAATTCGGTAGGCAGAACTGGATAGGCGTGGTGCTTTCAAAAAGGCTAAATTTCAAAGGCTGATTGCCGATCTTAAACCAAAGCCCATTTGGACAGTCAGACACAGGTACAAGTAAACAAAAATACAAAAAATGCAAATTCAATTGATGTTCAAAACATTGCCGGTCGTTTTATTGGCCCTGTTGTGCTCTCTTTCCGTACAGGCACAAAAAAATACGGAGGTAAAGGCAAAGCCGCTGAGCCAGGAAGCCATTGAAGCCTCCGACGATCTGAAAGAGAGCGATTACAACAAGGGTTTAAATTTAAGTGCCGAGCAGAAAGCCAGCTTCAAAAAAGCCAATCAGGAGTTTAAGGCAAAAGCCCAATCAACAAAAAATGCCAAAAAAGATGAAATGCAGCGACTTCGTCAGGAGCGGATTGCCGCACATAAGGCAAGCCTTAAGCCTGAACAATTGAAAAAATACGATGAGATGCTGGTACAAAAAGAGGCTAAGCGCAAAGCGAAGCAAGCCCAGAAGCAAGCGCAGAGACAGGAACAAAAGGCGAGCAAAAAAGCCGAAAAGAAGGGTAAGGAGTAAGGTTTTGGCTTAAGTAACAAGTTATTATTTACCCGTTCCTAAAACTAAAAAAAGCGGTGATGGAGTATCCATCGCCGCTTTTTATGTTGGGTCACAAGGACTCGAACCCTGAATAACAGAACCAAAATCTGCTGTGTTACCGATTACACCATGACCCAATTATGCGCCGCTTTAAAAAAACCTTTACTTCTTAGAAGTTCAGGCGTGCTTTCTGAAAGCGGGTGCAAAAGTACTCTTACTTTTTTTTATGTGCAAGATGAGCCGGAAGTTTTTTCTAATTTTTCACGCTACCTTCCTGTGACCGACTTCCATTCGGCGCATTCCTGGCCTTTATAAATCGCAAACAGTCAATCCAAGTCACACCCGATACCAGTATTGTGTGCGGTAAAAAGGCCCGATATAGCCCCGAACAACGAGCGTGTTAGGGTCGCCATCTTTGAACCACATCTTGCAAGTGTACCACTTCCCTTTTTCAGGATCCAGAATACTGCCAGATTGCCAGAAGCCTTCCTTTTGTTTTAGGTCTACCAGGACAATCATACCTAGGATGGGCTGGTTTTTGCGCTCTCCCGGGCACTTATCACACAGTCCGTCGGGGGAGGATTTGAGCAACTTGGTTACCTTTCCGTACAGTTTTCCATCAGCCATGAAAAGTTCCAGGTGGCCTTTGGCCTCATTGGTGTCGTCGTCAATGGTTTTCCAGGTTCCGGTGATGGCCTGCGCATGTAGCGCACCGAGCATGAAAAAAGTGCCTAAAAAAATAAGGGTACGTTTCATAGTCGCCAGGTTTACTTAAAAATGAAAAGCCTTGCTCGGCAGAGTTTGCTACGAGCAAGGCTTTATGGGTGCATTATGCCGCTGTCTTTTTGTGAGCAGTACGGTTTTTGCGTGGGTTGGGGCGGCTTTTACCATTGGTACCTCGACGAATTTTGCCGCGCTTTGTTTTAAAATCTCCTTTGCCCATGAGTATTGGTGCGTTGTTTTTGTAAAATGAAGGGCAAATGTACACATTTTACGGAAGTTTCAAGCCCTTTTTCGTGGGTATTTAGAAATGTGTGGCACAGCTTTTTTAGATCAATGATTTTCAAGAGACTATTTCAGGTGTACCACACTTTTCTACGTTTTACCTTTGGCTCACAAATTCAACTTTGCTTATGCTCACATGAAATCACTTATACCAATTCTCCTGCGTATCATCCTTGTTTTCGCCGTATCCTGCGGTCTACAGTATTTTATCCCTTGGTATTTTCTTGCGGTGGGGGGTATTGTTGCTGGCTTTTTTATGCTAAAAACAAGTGACGACCGCGCATCGGCCCTCGGGATGCTGATCGGAAGCATTGCATTTGGCATCTTTGCTTATGTTATGGCGCAAATTTTTCCGGTAGCTGGGTAATGATTTGCGAGATCCGATTTACGAGATCCGATTTGCGATTACCGTAAATATTAAGTAGCCCGTAGAACGTTTAGGAACGCGGCATCAAATGACTAAGTTATTGGTGCCGCGTTCCTTATCCAAAATCTAAAAGCAGCAAAATGCTCCTCCAAGTCGAAAAAATCCATACTTGCTCCGGCCACAATGCTGCACTCTATGCGCTAGCACCAGGGCAAACTGATCGACATTTTCTGTCGGCAGGCGGAGACGGCTGGGTGGTGGAATGGGATTTAGATGACCCGGAACTGGGTAAACTTGTGGCTTCGGTGGAAACGCAATGCTTTTCGCTTTGCACGTTTTCGGACAGAAATCGCATCGTAGCCGGGAATATGAACGGTGGTCTGCACTGGATTGATCGCGAATCACCGACGCTTACACGCAATGTGCTGCACCACAAAAAAGGCGTGTACGCGCTGGAAGTTATTGGCCAGACCTCTGATCAACCTGCTGAAGACGGATGGCTTTTTAGTGCAGGTGGCGATGGGTTTTTGACCCGCTGGGATGCTGCCAATGCCCGAACGGTAGAAAGTCTTCAGCTTTCCCACCAAGCTTTGCGGGCGGTTGCGTTTGCTGAAAACAGGCGAGAACTTGCTGTGGGCGGCAGCGACCAATCCATTTATCTTTTAGATTCGGAAACGCTTGAGGTGAAACGGATTTTGAAAAACGCGCATACTAATTCTGTTTTTTCCCTCGCTTATTCGCCAAACGGCGCGCGCTTGCTGAGTGGCGGGCGCGATGCCATGCTTCGTGTTTGGGACTTGGAGCAAGATTGTGTGCTGATTTCAGAACAGCCTGCCCACTTGTACACCATTAATCACCTCGTCTTTTCTCCCGATGGTGCTCTTTTTGCAACCGCAAGCCGCGATAAAACCTTGAAAATCTGGAATGCGGAAACTTTCGAGCTGCTCAAAGTGGTAGATACCCTTCGATTTGGGGGTCACACCCGCTCGGTCAATCGCTTACTCTGGTTGCCTGATGGTCTTGTTTCTTGTGGCGATGATCGGCTGGCTATGATCTGGAAAATTACTGTACAATGAAAAAACCATCCGAGCCTTTGGCCTGATACAAGGGCATGAGAATCAAGCCTTTTTTGGGAGAAAGCACTGGCCCGTTTATGTCATCTGCAAGGTGCTCGCCCTGTTGGATCGGTTGAAAATTGGCATATCCAGCCCGCATCTTAAATCTATCTGCAGCTTCAATATGATGTGCATATCGAAATCGAACCACGGGTGGAACGTAATTCAAAAAGGGTAGGGTAAGGCTATCTGCGAAATTTGCCAGGTCTTGTTGCGCGATACATCCCATGGTGCGCAAGCAACGCACAATGGCAATGGCTGAGCGGGAAATAGCGTGTGGGGAATCATGTTGGCCAGCTTCAAATGCTACACAGATTGGATTTCCGGCAGCTGGTTGATCGGTGATTTGGGCATCCTTTGGGCAAAAACCACCCTGAATGGCGAAGCCCAAAAGTGTGCCGCTAATGCTCTCCTGCAAGCCAACAATGGCGGGAGCACCAAGGTGTTTGGCCAATTGCAAACTTTGATCTTCGTCGGTAGGAATACTAAAAATGCCGCCGTCAGCAGAAGTGGTATGTAAATCAAGGAAGACCCTTTTTTCTGCACTAAAGGCTTGACATTCAGTTGTAATACAGTCAAAAAGCTGCTTGACTTCATGCTGTTCAGCGGTTAATGTTGTTGGTGTGGCGTTCACAATTCCTTCCAAACCTTCAGCTGTCCACATGCGGTTCAAGTCCTGGTCTATGAAGCGTTGGCGCAACAGAAAGGCCTTGGCATTGCCAATTAAACCGACCAATTTTCCTTTAAATTGAAAATCCGGATTGTCGCGACGTTCATGTTCCAAGGCATCAAAAACCATTTCCAAGGCTCGTAAACCAGCGGGTTCATTGCCATGCAGAGCGCCGATGGCGATAATCAATGGACCAGGTGTTTCCCCTCCAAATGTTCCAATAATTCTTTCAAGATGCAGTTGCGACATAAGAGGGCAAAGGTAGAAAAAACGATTTCTGTTACGGCTTGAATCTCCGGTAGCATTTTTCAGACACACGCTAGCGCGCTTCAAAAAATCCTCGTAAATTCCGGGGTTCATAAATTTTCTCCATCAGTCCATCTACCTTCGCATCTGACAAACATTTCCAAATACATGAAAAACATCTCGCCGCTTTTTTTGCTCCTTTTGCTGGGCTGTGCCCCCAAAAATACGCTCCCGGTTGATATTAAGCCCATTATGCCTGTATCGATGCCTTTGGCAGGCAATGGAGCCCTGCAAAATGGTCCGATGCTCGGCTATGTTGAAATGACAGAAGCCCTGATTTGGGTGCAAACCAAGACTTTCGCCGGCGTACAAGTTGAATATTGGGAGACCGGAAACCCGGCGCAAAAGTGGCGCACAGATCTGATGCAGACCTATAAAAACAGTGCCTTCACCGCCAAATGTATTGCCAGTGCGCTAAAGCCTGGAATAGCTTACGACTATCGTGTAGAAATAAACGGAGATTCGGTGCTGCTACCCTATCCGACGGTATTCAAGACGCAGTCGCTCTGGCAATGGAGGGTTGATCCACCAACATTTACCCTCGCTACGGGTAGCTGCGCCTACATCAATGAGCCTGAATATGATCGTCCGGGAAAATCTTACGGCTCTAATTATCAAACCTTTACGCAGATTTCAAACAGCAAGCCTGATCTGATGCTTTGGTTGGGCGACAACGTGTATTACCGGGAAGTAGATTATTTTTCCCGCTCCGGAATGCAACACCGATACACCCATGATCGCGCTATCTCGGAGCTGCAACCCCTGCTCTCTTCTACCCCGCAATACGCCATTTGGGACGATCATGATTACGGCCCTGACGATTCTGATGGTACCTGGGTACACAAGGAAACCGCCTGG
Source organism: Chitinophagales bacterium (assembly GCA_038327555.1). GTDB lineage: Bacteria > Bacteroidota > Bacteroidia > Chitinophagales > Saprospiraceae > M3007. The sequence goes on along the minus strand of JBBQLD010000146.1, from coordinate 1,759 downwards.
GAGGTATTCCGCGATTTCTGGGGGAATCCGACTTATGGGGTAAATGGACAAAAGGGGTGTACCACCAAATTCCAATTTGTGGACATGGATTTTTTCCTGTTGGATAATCGCTATTTCCGTACGCCCAATTATTGCAAAACCTGTCCAGATCGCACACTTTTGGGCAAAGCACAATTGCAATGGTTTTTGCAAGTGCTTGCAGCGAGTCGCGCGCCATTCAAAATGGTAGCCATTGGTGGCCAGGTACTTACGTCCAGTTCCAATAACGAAACTGCGTTCCATTTCTTTCCGGCAGAACGCGACACGATTTTGAAGTTTATCGAGCGGGAAAATATTAAAGGGGTCATTTTCTTAACAGGCGACCGGCATTTCAGCGAGCTTAGTGCTATGAAAAACGGGGCCGGAAACTGGGTGTACGACCTCACCGCTTCCCCTCTAACTTCTGGAACTTACGCCGATGCACCCACCAAAGAAATCAACGAATTCCGGGTGCCAGGAACGGCAGTGGGCGAGCATAATTTTGGACTATTGAAATTCTCCGGGCCGCGTAAAGCGCGTGAGGTGGAGATTAAAATTATTAATTTTGAAGGGAGGGAAATGTGGGCACGGACTTTGACGCAGGAGGGCGTGAAATGAGCGGGTACGTCTGTTTGTCCTGTCGCAACGAAGGGAAGACATCTGGTACACAACGATTGATACACAATATACGGATAGGCAATAAGTTGATTGAATGCACTATCCACAAATAAGCAACCCACACATGACATCCACCGTAACTTATCTGGGCGAACTCCGCACCGAAGCCACCCACCTCTTTTCTGGCACCAAAATCATCACAGACGCGCCGCTAGATAACCAAGGCAAGGCGGAGGCCTTTTCACCAACCGACCTTTGCGCCACTTCATTAGCTTCTTGCGCTATGACCATCATGGGCATAAGTGCCCGAAATCACGGTCTGGATATGAACGGCGCTCAGGCCGAAGTCACCAAAGTCATGGCTGCCGACCCGCGCCGTATTGTTCAGGTGATTGTTAAGTTTGTGATGCCCAAAAATGACTACACTGATACACAGAAAGTTATATTGTAAAAAGCGGCTCGATCATGCCCTGTATCGTTCAGTCTGGCAGAAGGGGTGGAGCAGGTGATGGAGTTTGAGTGGTGATTTTTCATTTATCGTCATTTCGTCATTCGTCATTTATCGTCATTTATCGTCATTTCGTCATTGGGGCCATTCTTTGATTCAAGCAATGACCCCAATGACGAAATGACGAATGACGATAAATGACGAAATGACCCCAATGACGATAAATGACGAAATGACCCCAATGACGATAAATGACGAATGACCCCAATGACGATAAATGACTAATTCGTTCTTAATATGCGCATCCTATTTTTTGCTCTGCTCCTAAGTCTCTCCTTTTCAACGGCTAGCGCCCAGCAGTCAACGGTCAAAAACCTGAAGTCAACAGCTTCCAGATTCGTTGATCCTTTCATTGGTACTGGCGGCCACGGCCACACTTACCCAGGTGCCACCGCCCCATTTGGTATGGTGCAACTCAGCCCAGATACACGGCTTTCCATGCTGGATTGGGATGGTTGTTCGGGCTATCACTACTCCGACTCCCTGATTTATGGCTTCTCGCATACCCACTTGAGCGGTACAGGAGTGGCGGATTATTGTGATATTCTGTTCATGCCATTTGTGAACGGTGCACGTCTCGAGCCATCAGAATATGCCGCTCCCTTCAAGAAAAAA
>JBBQLD010000145.1:0-9868 GCA_038327555.1 Chitinophagales bacterium | reverse complement strand
TACAGCCCAGATCGGCGGCCATTTCTTCGACCAGTGCGTAGCGTTCCGGGTGAACTGCCGTGTTATCGAGCGGGTTTTTAGCATCCCGAATGCGAAGGAATCCTGCGCACTGTTCGAAGGCTTTATCTCCGAGACGAGGCACTTTTTTTAGCTCACTTCGCTTGGTGAATGCGCCATTTTCTGCGCGGTAATCCACGATATTTTTCGCCAACACGGGTCCGAGACCAGAGACGTAGGTAAGCAGGTGTTTGCTGGCGGTATTGAGGTTGATGCCTACGGCGTTTACGCAACTTTCTACCGTTCGATCCAGGCCATCCTTGAGCTGAGTTTGGTTGACATCATGCTGGTATTGACCTACACCAATGCTTTTGGGGTCAATTTTAACAAGTTCGGCGAGCGGATCCATGAGCCTGCGCCCAATGCTGACAGAACCGCGCACGGTCAGGTCTTCCTTCGGGAATTCCTCCCTTGCTGCTTCACTGGCGGAATAGATAGATGCTCCGGCTTCATTGACCTGAAAAATCTCGACAGGGGTTCTAAAATTGATTCTGCGCAGAAAGTCCATTGTTTCGCGGCCGGCAGTACCGTTACCGACCGAAATGGCTTCGACGGCGTATTTTTCTACCAAATTTTCGATTTCAGCCTGGGCTTCAAATGGATTGTGCAGAAAAATAGCGGTGTATTTGAGCAAAGTACCGCTTGAATCCAGACACACCACTTTGCAACCCGTTCGAAAACCGGGGTCAACCCCCATCACTCTTTTCTCTCCGAGCGGTGCAGAAAGCAGGAGCTGGCGCAGGTTTTCGGCAAACACCCGGATGGCTTCAGTATCGGCTTTTTCCTTGGATGTACCTCGAAACTCTGTTTCGATAGATGGCGCAAGCAAGCGTTTGTAACTATCCTTAACGGCGGCTCGCACTTCATTAGCAGCCTCGCCGTACCCGGTGACGAATATTTTGTCCAGGTCATTTACGGCTATTTCTTCTTCTGGTGCGATGGCCACGCGCAAAAAGCCCTCCTCTTCTCCTCTGCGCATAGCGAGCAGCCGATGGCTGGGGCATTTAGCCAAGGGTTCGCTCCACTCGAAATAATCTCGGTATTTAGCGCCCTCTTCCTCCTTGCCTTTCACGAGTCGAGAAGCAATTTCGGCTCCTCTTGCAAAGTGCCGGCGAATTTTGTCGCGGGCCCGAAGGTCTTCACTCACCCATTCCGCAATGATATCGCGGGCGCCTTGAAGGGCATCAGCTACCGTTGGCACTAGGTCAGTAATGAATCGTGTAGCGAGGGCGGCCAAACCGCTGTTATCCGTTTGCGAAAAAATACGTTTAGCCAGCGGCTCCAACCCTTTTTCGATGGCCATAGAAGCGCGGGTTTTGCGTTTGGGCCGATAGGGTAGGTACAAATCTTCCAATTCGGTTATCGTGAAGGCCTGTTCGATGGCACGGCGGAGTTCAGGGGTCAGTTTGCCCTGTTCTTCGATGCTTTGCAGAATGACCTCACGACGTTTGTCGAGCTCCTGCATTTTCTTCCAGGCATTTTGAATATCAGCGATTTGTACCTCGTCTAATTCGCCAGTAGCTTCTTTTCGGTATCGAGCGATGAAGGGAATGGTGGCGCCGCTTTCTAGTAATTCGATGACGGCTTCGACTTTTCGGACAGGAATGTTGACTATGGGGGCAATACGGGGAGCGTAGGACATTTCTTTATCTAGGTACTATGAACTTAAAATATATTGGTATCCACCTTTTCAGGAGCATCATCGTCGTCGTCATGGTGGCCAAAAAAGTCATTCTCTTCATCTTCCTGTTGCATACCAGACCCGGCGTTGTCCAATTCCTCATCAGGGACATCAAGATCGCTACCTGAGCCCGCACGGCGTCCGGATTCCTCATTGAGGGGATCATCATCAAAATCGGTATCGTCGAGGTATTGGTCGTTGCCGATCAACTCGTCCGCCCCCTCATCCTGATCCAGATCGGGGTCGCCGAGCAGCAGCAGATCTTCTTCCGTGACTTCGGCTTCGGGATCAATTATCGCAAGTTCATTTGCTTCAATTTGATCAGAAGATAAAATGGGCGTGCCGACAATTCGACGCCGCCTTTTGGTATCAGGGTATTGTGGGGCGGCATTAGGCGCGTTGCGGTAATCGTCTTGATTCGGGCTTTTTTGATTTTCCATAATTGTGGTGGTGTGGGTGAAATTTTGAACTTGGTAAGGGCAAATATCAGACGGCAATATAAGGCCGTGGTGGGATGCCGAGATTTTGTGCGTCAAAAATAGTGAAATATGGCTGAGCGTCGCCCTAACTTTCGCCTTTCAAAAGAAAACTTATCATTTATGGCAAAGCCTAAGCTTTCTGATTTCAAAAATTTCCTACGCGAAATGACCGAGATAGAACTTCGGGAAGAACTATTCAAACTCTTCGGAAAATTGACCCAGGTACAAGAATTTTATGCGCAAGAATTGCTATCAGGGGATGATCGAAAAGTTATGTTGGATGATTATAAGAAAAAGATCTACAGCCACTTTTATACACGAACGGGCAATCCGAAGTCACCGAACAATGCCGAAATTCGAAAACTTATTACGGCGTTTGAGAAGGTCTCTGTATTCCCCATTGAAGTAATAGACCTACTGCTTTACCGAGTGGAGGTAGCAACGGAGTTCGCCAGCGAGTTTGGCGGAATGCCTGATGCTGACTATAATGCCGCCTATAATGCTTTCGAAAAAGCTATGAAATTAACGAAGGCGCAAAAATTGGAAGCCCATGTGCGGGTACGTTGCTTAGAACTTTTCAATACCAAGGGTTACGATGATTACCTTCTTGACTGGTTGGAACAAAGTTTTGAGGAGCATATTGGGCGGTGAACAAATTGATCGTGGAACAAATTGACCGGGTGACTCCAAGTCCAAGTCAATTGACCGGGTGACTTGGAGTCACCCGGTCAATTGACTTGGACTTGGAGTCACCCGGCTGCCCTACCTTCGCCCCCGTTTTTCAATCAAATTCTACCCATGTATTTTTCCCGCCTAACGCTCTTCCTATTGCTTCTCGCCGGTTCGCGTCTTTCAGCACAAGGCTTTGAAAGCGTTTTTCCTGGACTCAGCGGCGCAGACCTGATTGATAGCGTGGCCAGTAACTACCGCCCAACTACGGTTTTGGATTACGCCAATGCCCGCGATACGCTGTACGCGAAGATTCTGGCTTTGGACGACGACAGTTTGCGCTGCATTTACTCTGGACACACGCTGTACCTCGACCTTACGCAGGATCCTACGCAATACATTTATCAGAATGGCGGAAGCAATGGTATGAATACCGAACACGCTTACCCGCAAAGCAAAGGCGCAGCTGACGGCAATGCCCGCAGCGATATGCACCATTTGTATCCAGCCCGAATCCTGGTAAACGAGGCCCGTGGCGATTTTCCATTCGCTGAAATTCCCGATGCACAGACACAAAAATGGTTCATAGGAAACCAATTACTGACGAGCATCCCAACCGTGAATATTAACGGTTACGCAGAATACAAAACGGGTGCTTTTGAGCCAAGAGAAGCCACAAAAGGCGACCTGGCACGCTCCGTTTTTTACTTCTATACGATGTACCGCGCGCAGGCGAATCTGGCCGATCCAAATTATTTTGAATTGCAACGGCCTACCCTTTGTCAATGGGCAAATCAGGATCCGGCAGACTCCACGGAACTGATCAAAACCTGGCGTATTGCCCCGTATCAAGACGGTAAACCCAATCCATTTGTGATCGATTGCACCTTGGCGAGTCGGTGCTGGTGCCCTGGGGTTCCCCCCAATTGTCTGGTTGGCACAGATGCCCCTCCTGCGCCCTTTAAAGGCGCACTTCGGGTTTGGCCCAACCCTGCGAAAGACCTACTTTTCGTCGAAATAGAAACGGATGCCCCGGCTACCATCACAGTTTTGGATGTTTTGGGTCGAAACGTGATGCCCGCCTACGTCAAGACTTCGGCGGGTAAAGGGGAGGGTTTTTTTCAGCTTGAAAATTTACCGCGGGGGCTGTATTTTGTTCAAATACGAAGCAATACAAATGGCCAGCAGCAGCAGCTTGTGAAAATATTACTCCATTGAAGATCGTGTCGAGAATAACCTTCCAGTGTACAACCGACACCAAGGAACATCTACTTTTGCCCTCCGGTAAACCAATCACTACATATCCAACCAGTAATGCTTGATCTATTCACCCAACTACTTGACTTCTTCCGCCACCTCGACGTCCACCTTGAAAATATCATGCGGGACTACGAATTGGCTACATATCTCATCCTGGCACTCATCATTTTTTGTGAAACAGGCCTGGTAGTAACGCCCTTTTTGCCGGGCGATTCTTTATTGTTCGCGGCCGGCGCAATCACTGCCAAAACGGGTATTTTGAATGTTTGGGTGCTGATTCCGCTGTTGTTTTTCGCGGCTATTTTGGGCGACAACACCAATTACTTCTTCGGCAAATTTCTTGGAGACAAGGTGTTTACTCGCGACTATTGGTTTTTGAAACGCAAGTATATTGACCAAACGCACGAATTCTACAAAAAGCACGGTGGTCGGACGCTCATCATCGCGCGTTTTGTGCCGATTGTGCGCACGTTTGCCCCTTTTGTTGCAGGTGTTGGCAAGATGGAATATCGCAAATTTATTGGTTACTGCGTGGTCGGTGGCATCCTTTGGGTGACACTGTTGACGCTGGCGGGCTACTTTTTTGGACAAATCCCGATTGTGAAAAACAACTTTGAAATCGTGGTGCTAGGCATTATCGGGATCTCTATTTTGCCGATTGTATTTGAGGTGCTGCGATCTTGGTTCGGGAAAAAAAAGAATTAATATAGTTTTTGAAAAAATGATCCACAAAAATAATTCCGCCTGCTTCAAACGCCTCCATATTATTATCCTGCTGCTTCTGCCGATAGGCCTTTTGGCGCAGAACAAATTCTCCATGTCGGATGCGTTTTTAAAGCGAGGCGTACTTTCTCCTGCGAATTTGAAGCAATTGCAATGGATTCCGGGCACGGCCCAGTTTACCCATGTCCTTGGGGATCAAGTGGTTCGCGTAAATGCGGCTACGCTTGTTGTAGACACGCTTAACCTGTTGCCAAAAATCAACGAAGGCCTAAAAGCCCTCAGCGCGGCCACCTTGACCAGTTTGCCTGCAATGACTTGGATGGGGGCAGATAATGTGTGGTTCCACACCGAAAAAGAAATCTACACGTATTCGCTTTCCGAGGGCTTGAGGCGCAAAAACTGGCACCCTGCTGAGGCAGAAAACGTGGATATTTCAGACAAAACTTTCGCGGCGGCATATACGATCGGGAATAACCTTTGGGTGAATATCGGTGGCAAGGAGCTTGGGGTAGTCCCGAGAACCCGGGATGAAGGCGACGGAATTGTGTACGGCAAAAGTGTACACCGGGAGGAGTTTGGCATTGTCAAAGGCACCTTCTGGAGTACTTCGGGACGCTATCTGGCATTTTATCGTATGGATGAAAGTATGGTGACCAAGTACCCGATTTACGTGCTGGATTCGATGCCCGCTGTGACGCGTGAAATTCGCTACCCATTTGCCGGGGCCACGAGCCACCACGTTACAGTTGGTATCTTTGATAGCCAGACGGCCCAAACGATTTACCTCGAAACAGGCGAACCCGCAGAACAATATCTTACCAATGTATCCTGGACGCCCGACGACAAATTCGTGCTGATTGCTGTGCTTAACCGAGCACAAAATCACCTTTGGTATAAGCAGTTCGATGCGACGACTGGGGCATTTGTGAAGACTATTTTTGAAGAGACTTCAGATCAATGGGTGGAGCCTGAAAAGCCGGCCGTGTTTGTGCCCGGCTCAAACGATCAGTTCCTTTGGCAAAGTGAGCGCGATGGCTATAACCATTTGTATCTCTGCAATTTAAGTGGGAAAACAGCTCGCCAAATTAGCAGGGGAGCTATGCCGGTCACCGCTTTTCACGGCTTCGACACCAATGGCGAGAACTGCTTTTACCAGGTTGCCGACGAGACTGGAATGAACCGATACGTGTTTTCCGCCAATTTGAAAACGGGCGTGCTCGCTCGTTTGAACGAAGACGAAGGCACACACAATGCACTCATGAATAGTACTGGCGAATGGGCTTTAGATGCCTTCGTCAATGCAGCAACTCCGCGACTGGTATACCTCTCCCGATGGGTAGATCCGGGTAAGCGGGAAATCATTTTTGGCGCAAAAAATCCACTCGAAGGGTACGCGCTTGGTCTCACGCGCGTCTCGACGGTACCTTCAAAAGGAGGAATGCCGTTGAATACCCGAATGATTTTGCCCCCCGATTTTGATGGGAAAAAGAAGTATCCGGTGCTGGTGTATTTGTACGGGGGCACGCACGCTCAATTGGTTACCAACACCTGGCTGGCTGGTGCTGAACTCTGGATGCACCACATGGCGCAGGAAGGCTACATCATTTTTACCGTGGACGGACGAGGCTCAGCCAATCGTGGGTTAGCGTTTGAAAATGCCATCCATAAACGCTTGGGCGATGTTGAAATCGAAGACCAAATGGCCGGGATTGAATATTTGAAAGCCCAAACGTTTGTTGACCCAACCCGTATCGGCGTCTTTGGCTGGAGTTACGGCGGCTTCATGACAACCTCCTTGATGACCCGTCCAGAATCAAAGGACGTGTTCAAATGTGGCGTGGCAGGCGGCCCGGTCATTGACTGGCGGATGTACGAGATTATGTACACAGAACGATACATGGATACGCCACAGGAAAACCCGGAGGGCTACGCCAAAAATAGCCTGTTCCAATACGTGGATAACTTAACTGGCAAGCTGCTCATGATTCATGGCAGTTCTGATGATGTGGTGCTTTGGCAACATTCGCTGCGTTACATCCGGGAATGTGTGCGAAAGGGCAAGCAGATTGATTATTTTGTGTATCCCGAGCATTTGCACAATGTGTTAGGCAAGGATCGGGTGCATCTTTTTGAAAAAATCGAGCTTTTCTTTAAGGCAAATCTGTAGCTTTTTTGTGGCGACTATTGCTGCTTGGAATTTGTCATGTCGCAGCGAAGCGAAGACATCCACACAAGCTATGATTCCCAAGATGTTTGGCCATGTTGAAGAAAAAAGCTTGGCTTGTGTGGATGTCTTCGCTTCGCTGCGACATGACAACTCATGGAAAACGTTGCTGTATAATATGCAGACAGGTAACTTTTCTAAAGAAATATGTACCCTTTAAAAATATTGAACATTTTCGTTCAGCATGACACGCCGGCCTGGGGTCTGTGAAACGCCAAAAGGTTGGTTTGTTCGGCGTGAAAGATCCTTGGTTATCAATGAATTAAAGCACATCGCTATCCGAAACTCGCGTTAGAACAGGGCTCTTCCGAACAAAATCAAAGCCTAATTCCGCTCCAAAACTATCACCCAGAAAAGGGTTTGAGGCACGTCTTTTTCTGGCGGCGGATCCCAGGTGATTTGCGATTTGTTTTCCATGATATCAACCACGCAGATTGGGTGATATTCCTTTTGCAAGCGCGCCACGATTTCTATCACCAAAGGGTCGTCTTTGAGGTGCTCGTATTGGGCACCAGGTAGCACAACAAATCGGGGCTTGCGGCCCCACAATTGTTCGCGTATTTGTTGTTGGAATTGAGCGTAGCGGGCATGTCGCTGTACTACTCCTTGAAAAAACAGATGGCATAAGGCCGAAGACCGTTCCGAGTAGAGGAATAATTCCGGTTCAGAACCGATAATGGCGATGGAATCGGTTGGTACACTTCGCTTTTTCAATGCTGCACCTATCTGTGCCATCTCGTGGAAAGGATTATTGTCGTAAGCCCTTCGAAGAATGGTGCGATGGTCTGCTCTGAACCAGTAACCATTGTGTGCTAAAACAGGCCACAATACCACCAAAGCGACAGCAACCCAGCCAGGCTTGCCGTATTTGGACAACATCGTATTCAGGCCAACAATAGCACAAAAAGAAAGCCAGGGCAGGGCCAGCACAAAGTAGTGTGGATAAAATGCGCCCCCCAAAGACACGCCCCAAAGAGAAAGCAGAAGCAGCAAGGCGAGTATGCGTTGATTTGGATTTTGTTTTTGCCGGAGCAATACGGCCAATCCATACAGGCCGCTGAACCATACCCACCACCAGTGCAAGATTACTTTTGGGAAGTAAAAATTGAAGAAAAACCAAGCTCCAGGGGCCTGTGTTTTAAAGGTATCTCCAGTTGAAATCCCTACGGTCCAGAACCAGAAATCATCAAATCGACCCTGTGAAGCGAACCAGGCCGCGCTCAAGCCAACGGGTAAAATCACGCCTGTTGCATACAACAATCCGATCCCAATCGCGCGAGTGATCGATTCGGTTCGCCCGCGCCCAGACAACCACCAGACTAGAAATAGGGCCCCAAACACCGCATAAAAAAGGGCTTGTTGTTTAATCCAAATCGCCAATCCTGCGCCTAATCCTGCTAAAAGTATCCAAACGGCTTGCGATCCCCGGCCTTTTACCGTGCCACGCCACATGGCCCAGAGGCCAGCAATAGCTGGCAATGCGCAAAGCTGTGTGGCGTGCGCAGCAAAACCTAACACTTGGCCACTAGCAGCATATAAGGCGAAAAGCCCCGTGCTCGCCAGAGCTAGATCGCGCCCAATAACTTCGCGCAGCCATAGAAAAAATATTGCCAGGGTTGCCACTTGCCAAAGTAATGCCCCAAGATGAATTCCTGTAGGTTGTACGCCAAATACGTTTGCAAATAAACCATATACCAAATAAAGCCCTGGCAACTTGTTGTCGTACAAGTCCGTGTACAGGCGTTCCCCAGCCCACAAAGCCCGGCCTATGTAAGCAAAAACTCCCTCGTCTCGCTCAAACGGAATGTCCAGCAACCGCAACCGCGCGATCAAAGCGATGATCAACAAAGCGATGCCTATCCAAGCGAACGGAGTAGTAGAGATGTTGTGATGGGCAATCAGTTTTGGGGCAACGATTGTTGTCTGTTCGATGGTGTGCTCGTTTCGACGCTTACTTTTCGGCATTTTTTATCGGAATTTCGTGTTGTGGGGTGTTTTACGAAAGCCCAAAGATAGATGCACGAGTTTTTGCTGGACAACAAACTTGCTAAGGAACGGGTAAATAATAACTTATTATTTACCCGTTCCTTAGCAATATCTATAAAACAAAAAAAGGCCGCCCCATTTCTGGGACAGCCAACTAAACCTCTATCTGATTAGTCTTCTTTCAAATCTGCTGATATCTTATCAAGTTTTCTGGCAGTAGCTGTTTTGAAGTCGTTCCAGCCATCTTTCATGTCTTCTCCAGCGCGCTTCATGTCGGATCTCAAGTCATCGCGTTGGGCAGCAAGTGATTTGCGGCGTTGTTGCCACTTTACCTTTTCTTTGGCAGAAGCCTTTTCAATTTTACGGTCTAGATCCTCAATTTCGGTATCCAGATCGCGACCTGCCTGATTCATTCTTGCAGACAGATCGTCGCGTTCCGCTTTCAAAGCCATGGAAGCATCTTGACTTGCATCTTTAAGATTTGCTTTGGCGTCTTGCAGGTTTTCTTTAGCATCCTTTACATCATCCTGACGACGCTCGGCGGGCGTATCAGCGCAAGAAACAAGGGCAAAGGTGGCTGAGCAAAATGCCAAAAGGCCAGCGTATAAAAAGTTCTTTTTCATAGTATTTGTAAATGTTAGTGATTGTTTTAATGGAGATGAATCTACTTAGAATTCATAGCCCAGCGTGACACCGATACCGCGTGTGCGGCGGTAAGGCTTATTGTCATTCTGGTTGTTGGCGTCTTTATCAAGCAAGTTGTTGATGCCCAGATTGTAACGAGCATCC
>JBBQLD010000144.1:0-9904 GCA_038327555.1 Chitinophagales bacterium | reverse complement strand
GCACGAGTTGCGGCAATATCCAGCAACTGGCCCGGCAGGTCATCGCGGCCTTGAGCGAGCAATATCGCTGTGCCTATCTCGATGCCGACCATGCCAGTGCCGATGCTGTGCCGGGCATGCCAGGAATGCTTGCAGCAGGCGCAAAAGCTGAATACACAGATGCTATCCATAGCCACCAGATTCAGATCAACGCCAAGTTGGGTACTTTTCAATTTCACCAGCTGTTCAATGAGGCCGATCTGGTTTTAGTGAATGGCAATCATCATGAGGCTGCTAAACAAGTGGTGGTGATTGATCTTAAAAAGGAAAATTCGCTGCGCAAGCGGGTAGACCAACTCACAGATGTTGGGCTCATTTTGTTGGCCGAAGGAGTAGATCAAGTCTTTGATTTTGTGGAAAATGCGCTACCTGATTCGACGAATATTCCACGCCTGCGTATGGATGATCTTGCAAGCATCATTCATTTTTTTGAACAAGAAATGCTTCGGAAAACACCCAGCGTCAATGCCTTGGTCTTAGCCGGTGGACGAAGTTTGCGCATGGGCCAGGACAAAGGCGGTATTGCCTGGCACGGTAAACCACAACGCGAGTACATGGCCGATATATTGCAAACTTTATGCGCTGAAGTGTTTATCTCTTGTCGGCCTGAACAGGAACAGTCGCTGGAGTCGGCCTATCAAATCCTGCCAGATACGTTTTCCGAACTTGGCCCATTTGGCGCTATACTCTCGGCTTTTCGGTTTCAACCCAACGCCGCCTGGCTGGTAGTTGCCTGCGATTTGCCTTTACTTGATCGCGATACACTTGAGTTTTTGTTGCAAAATAGACAGCCACGACGAATCGCCACCGCTTTTGAAAGCCCGCATGATCAACTCCCGGAGCCCTTAATTACGGTTTGGGAACCCAAAAGTTATGCAGTACTGCTTTCTTTTTTGGCTCAGGGGGTTTCCTGCCCTCGAAAAGTTTTGATTCACACCGACACATTAATTTTACCCGCTCCCAACCAGTCCGCGCTTGCCAATGTGAACACGCCGGAAGAGATGGAAAAAACAGGTTTATTATGAAAATTACCTTGCGCGCCTTCGGGATAGCTAAAGAAATTTGTGGCGGTAGTACCCTGGAATTGGAGCTGCCGGAACACGCCACTGCTGGCCAGCTCAAACAATTGTTGGTCCTGCAATACCCGCGCCTCGGTGGACTGACCTCGTTTTTACTGGGTGTAAATCAGGAGTTTGCAGCACCAGACACCCGGATTAGCCCTAGCGATGAGCTGGCGATTATTCCACCGGTTAGTGGTGGCTGAACTGTTTTGGAAAAATGAAGATCCAACTAAAAATATCCGACACCCCCCTCGACCTCATGGCCTGCATCAACCAGGTGACCGACCCTGCTTGTGGCGGAATAGATGTATTCATTGGCACGGTACGGGATGAAACGCAAGGAAAGCCCGTGTTGCGCCTGGAATTCGAAGCGTATGAAAGCATGGCATTGCGTGAGATGCAAAAAATTGCAGAACAAACCTTTGAGCACTGGCCGGTACTATCCATTGCAATACATCATCGTACGGGAGTGTTGGAAGTAGGGGATGTTGCCGTGGTCATCGCGGTAGGAGCGGCGCACAGGGCCGCAGCGTTTGAGGCTTGTCGCTATGCCATTGATACCTTGAAACTAACGGTACCCATTTGGAAAAAGGAAGTCTTCGAGGATGGGGAAGTATGGGTGGCTTCACACCCTTAGGGCGCAGGATCAATGTCGAATCAGCACTTCTATTCCTGCCACCAAAACCAGCAAAGCAGTTAGTCGACGTATCGTCAAAAGATCGAATCGGGCCATACTGATTCGCGATCCCAGTTGACCACCCAGCAAAACCGATGCGCCTAAAAGCAGAATGCGCGGCACCTTTAAATCGGCAGGGAGATGGGTCAATTGTCCGGCCAAACCGGACAACGAATTGACGAGGATGAACACGCTGGCCGTAGCCGCAATTTTTCTGGCCGTATCCCAGCGCAGCAGGTGCAGCAACGGCGATAAAAAGATGCCGCCGCCAATGCCAACTATGCCCGACAGTAGTCCGATACTTCCGCCCAGCAACCCGTCTCTGACAGGTTTTTGGGCCTCAACAGCTTCCGAAACCAGGGGCTTGGGCTGAAACCAGAGCAGCACCGCCGCAGTAACCAGACTTATTCCCAAAAGGGTAAAAAAAGTTTCTTCACTGATGCGCATCTTCGCACCGAGAAATGCTGCGGGAATACTTGCGGCAACCAAGGGCAGTATTTTTCGTCCCCGAAGTTGCTTGTTTTGAAAAAAGAGAATCGTACCACCCGTAACCACGACGATGTTGCAAACGAGTGCCGTCAATCTGATTTCCTGAAAAGGCAAACCCACCACAGCAAGCATTGCAAGATACCCGGAACCGCCCCCAAAACCCACCGAGGCATAAATGAAAGCGATAAAGGCGAAGCAGATTGCAATAGACCAGTCGGGTATCATGGTGGATTGGATTGGGAAAGAAGCGACAAAATACAGGTTATTGACCCCGAATTTTTAGCCAACTGGCAAAATATGTTGAATTTTAAGGCTCAGCTTACAAAGGGTATACATTTACTTTATTGGCTATTCGGTTGTTGTTCTGGAGTGGAATAATGATGAAAATCGCGAGTTTGTCATGTCGTAGCGAAGCGTAGACATCCACATAAGCCATGATTCCCAAGATGATTGGCCATGATGAAAGAAAAAGCTTGGCTTGTGTGGATGTCTACGCTTCGCTATGACATGACAACTCTTGGAAAACGTTGCTGATGCGAATCATGGGTTAAAAAGCCCATAGGGCTGGCATTCTGGTAACCCCAAACTGGTAAAAATACCCTGAACGGCGTAGCCGTGACATTTTAAAATGCCATGCCTAACGGCATTCCGAACTTTTTGGACTCATTTTCAACCAGAATGCCAGCCCTATGGGATTTTTGACCCTTGATTCGCATTACTGTATAATATGTAGACAGGTAACTTTTCTAAAGAAATATGTACCCTTTGAAAGGCTCAGACAAGGGCATCAGGTAAGGGTCTTTCAAGACAAGCAGTTTGGCGAGCCCAATCAAAATATCCAGTAGCTTGAGCGCGCACTTACAAAACGCCCTACATTTGCTTCGTTTGTCGCAAGCCATTTAAAAGGCTCAATTCAGGCCAATGTCGTTGACTTAACACATCTAGCATTCCCGATAAAATATCGGGACAGGCATTGTAACCGCTCGTTTTAACGAGCGGCCAAGAATGACCCATCAATCACATCTTTCTTCTTTGCAGAACATCGACATCTATAACGCATTGGAAATGTTGATGTTCTGCAAAGAAGAAAGATGTGATTGGTTGCCAGTCTTAGTCCCCCGACTAAAGTTCGGGGGTTTCAAAATGCTAGATGTTACACTCGTTTTTTCTTAAGTCAACGACATTACAATTCAGGCGGTCTTCCCTGGATAGGGGGCATAACCTTCCGTTGCAGATTTCTGTATACATGCCAGTGGAAAATGCTTGGAACAACCTTGGAAACTAAAGCCGAACCTGCCAGACAACAACTTTTGCGTCCAAATCACCAAATAACCAAATCACCAATTACCAAATAAACAAATCACCAATCCATGAAGCTACCCAAAGCAGAAATGCTAATTCTTCTCGCCTTTCTGGTCTGCATGGCCTTGTGGGCGGCATCCAAATGTTCTGCTCGCCGTGCGGACTCCATACGGCGGATACTGGATACCGAAGATCCTAATAGCGAAGAACGCCCGGCAAAACGCGATACCGTTGTGCTGCAATCTGCCCCAAAAATGCCAGCCAAAGAAATTGCGGAAGACCCCGCCGTTCCACCAGTAACCCAGTCTCCGCCGCCGCAGTCCGCTCCCAAACCTGGCGCAATCCCGAAACGCCCTACGCTGACCAACGAAATCAGTCAGCCTCCACCCCCAAGCAGCAATACGAGTACAAGTGGTGTTACACTTTTTGTCACCATAGATGGACTAAAAGTGCGCAAAGAAGCCAGTCTTAAAAGCGAAACCTTGGCGGAGCTCAAGCTTTATGAGCCAGTTACTTTTCTCAATAAAAAAACCGAATGGACCCAGGAAATTAGTCTCGGCTACGAAAAAGTAACGGATCATTGGGTGAAAGTTCGCACCCAGTCTGGCAAAGAAGGTTGGGTTTTTGGTGCAGGAGTCCATTATTACAAAATGAAACGCCAGGGTGTGTTGGAAGACAAGAAGCCTGCTGAACCCGCCCTGAAAAAGAAGAACTAATGCAACTAAAATCCTTTTTTCCTGCCCTGCTTTGGCTTATTGCAATCACTTTTTTATCGGTGAGCTCCAATGTGCCAATGCCAAAGATGAACTTTTTTTCCCCCGACAAACTTGCTCACGCTGGATCCTATGCCTTGCTTACCTGGCTCCTGATTCGAGGTATCAGTAAATCAAAAAACAGCCCAGTGTCGCGCAGAGAATTGCTGTTGGTATTTTGTTTTGCCGCGGGATATGGTGCGTTTATGGAATGGGTGCAAGGCACATTTTTCCCCAATCGTTCTTTCGAATACTATGATATGTTGGCAAATGCAGCTGGTGCATTTTTCGTTGCAATGTTTTATAGGTTATTTGCGGGAGGGAGACAAAGTAAATCTAGCAATGACACAAGTAATTGAATCCCCTCAATTTACCCCTCCAGGCTAATATCAAATCCCCCGCTCAGGCACTCAAATCCCCAAATCCCCAAATAATAAAATCCCCGAATAACCAACCTACCAACCCACCAACCCATGGCTCTAATAGTTCCCTGTCGAGATTTCACCCCAAAATTTGGCGAAAATTGCTTCCTGGCTGAAAATGCCACCATCATCGGAGACGTCATAATGGGCGACGAATGCTCCGTTTGGTTTCAAGCCGTGGTGCGCGGCGACGTAAATTTCATCCGTATTGGCAACAAAGTAAACATCCAGGACGGTGCGATTCTGCATGGCACTTACCAAAAATGCGGCACCACTATTGGCAACAATGTCAGTATCGGTCACCGGGCGCTGGTTCATGGCTGTACCCTGCACGATAATGTGCTCGTAGGCATGGGAGCAATCCTTATGGATCAGGTAGTGGTGGAAGAAAATTGCCTCATTGCTGCCGGAGCTGTTGTGTTGGAGAACACGGTTTGCCATGCCGGTGGCGTATACGCGGGTGTTCCGGCTAAGCGGGTAAAAGAGCTTACACCGGAGTTGTTCAAAGGGCAAATTGAGCGTATTTCGAACAACTATGTTTTTTATTCGTCCTGGTTTAGGTAGGGAAAAGTGCTATCTAAATCGAGCAACAAACGCCAGCAACTCCCCCCGCCGCAACCAAAGCGTAACCGCGCAACAAATAAACACAACCACTGCGAGGTAAAACAAGAGCCCGCCATCACCTTTTACCTCAATGCCCAGCAAGAAAAGATGCGAAAAAATAGCTCCGCTAATCACGCCAAGTCCGCCCAAAGCACCCAGCCAAGCCGTGCGCGGAAAGAGCAAAAGCACCACACACACCAATTCGGCAACACCACTTCCGAGGCGGCCCCAGGGTTCAGCATTGAGTTGTTGGAAAATCCATACGCTTTCTTCTGCGCCGGAAAATTTGAAAAAGAGGGTTTGTGCAAGGATGGCAGCCGCAATCAGCCGGAGCGCCAAAGGGAAATAGGTCTGAATCATATCGCTTTGAATTTTGATGGTTCAGAGGTGCGAATAAGCGCTTAATTCTAAAAAGTATCCGGCAACAACAAACATAACATGTTAGGGCCGCGACATTTGCTATAATCCCCGACCTTTGACGCTGGCCCCGATGCGCTCACTTCATTACTTCATAAAACTCCATGACAAACTGGGGAATCATAGGATTAGGAAAAATCGCCCGGCAATTTGCCGACGATCTTCGCCTGCTGCCCAATGCCCGGCTGCACGCGGTTGCATCCACCTCTCAAGCACGAGCCGATGCGTTTGCCACCGAATTTGGTGCAGCACATGCTTACGGGCGCTACGAGGACATCGTACACTGCCCTAATCTGGATGTGGTGTATGTGGCTACCCCACATCCATTTCATTGTGAAAACACCCTGATTTGTCTCGAAAACGGCCTTCCGGTACTCTGCGAAAAACCTTTTGCCATGAACATGGCCGAAGCCCGCCGCATGGTCTCCGCAGCCAGACGCAATCGAGTTTTTTTGATGGAGGCACTTTGGACCAGGTTTATCCCGGCTATTGAACACGTTTTCCAATTGGTGGAACAAGGTGAAATCGGTGACTTGCACACCATTAAAGCAGATTTAGGCTTCAAAATGCCCCTTGACTTAAGCTCGCGGGTGTTCAATAAATCCTTAGGTGCAGGCTCGCTTCTAGATTTGGGCATTTACCCAGCCCTGCTGGCACTTTCTTTTTTTGGGAAACCCGAACCTGAGAATATCTGCGCAGCCGCCACTTTTACCACGACCGATGTAGACGAATCTTGTGCGTTCAACTTCCAATACCCCGCTGGCCGTCTGGCAATAGGTCATTCCACGATTGCAGCCAATACGTCTCTTGGCGCGCACTTGTACGGAACGGAAGGTACTATTTTTCTACATCCACGCTGGCACCACACGCAAAAAATTACGGTCTCACGATATGATGGAAGGCAGGAGACTTTCCGCGACATTGATCTTCCATTTATAGGTCTGGGTTATTCACATGAAGCTGCCCATGTGATGCAATGCCTTGAAAACGAATTGCTTGAAAGCGAAATCGTGCCCCTTGAATTCACACTGGATCTGGTGGAAACCCTGCAAACGATTCAAGAGAAGATTGGTTTGGTATATTAGGAACCATTGGCGAAACAATATACCAGATTTCCATTCGGCACGTTTTTGGCGAGAACGGCTGAAAAACGCTGGAAAGCGTCAAAAAGCATGTTACTTTTGCAGGCTGAAAAGCATCCATTTTAAACTCAATCTCGTCCAAGAGCCAAGAATCCAAAAATTACGATTTACATGAACAAACAAATGCGATTTTGTGCGCTGCTTATTTGTAGCGTCGTGCTGACAAATCAAACGTCGTTCGCCCAAATGCGGGGTTGGGAATTAGGAGGTTGGGTAGGAGCGTCCAATTATTTTGGCGATTTGAACACCAATTTCCGCGTCAATCGGCTTCACCTTGCTGGTGGCTTGGGTGGACGGTATAACCTCAACGACCGACTAGCCATGCGTTTCGGTGTCGGGGCGGGTAAAATTAGTGCCTACGATTCTGACTCTAAAAACACCTACGAGCAGCGCCGAAATCTCCATTTTAGGAGCACTATTTTGGATGCCACGGCACTGTTTGAGTTCAATTTTTTCCCCTACGTACATGGCCACAGAGAATATTTCTTTACGCCCTATATGTTTGCGGGACCCGCGTTTTTCTGGTACAACCCCAAGGCAGATTTGGATGGCACCACCTACGACTTGCGTGAAATGGGTACCGAAGGGCAGTTTCGGGGGGAAGAATATAATACCTCACAAGGCGCTTTCGCCTATGGTATTGGATTCAAAATAGACCTTTCGTATCGTTGGAGCATGGATTTTGCGCTCAGCGGACGCAAACTCTTTACAGATTATCTTGATGATGTTCATGGTTCCTACGCCGATATTCGTGACATACGTTCACAGCGCGGCGATATTGCTGCCGCTTTGGCTGATCGTTCCGGCGAACCACCTATAGGTCTTCCGGGCCGACAGCGTGGCAATGGCAAAAACAATGATTCATACGCCACCATTGGAATTGGATTGAACTACTATTTTGGCAGCATTCGATGCCCGGGATTGACTAAATAGCGGTTTTTGGTTATTTGGTTATTTGGGGATTTGGTTATTTGTTGGCCAGCGCATGGTATCCATGCCTGTTTTTAATAAAAATCAGATACCATGCCCAGGCACAACAAATAACCAAATCCCCAAATCCCCAAATCCCCAATCAAACTAACTATTCCGCCGCTTTTGAGACATTTTTTGCCACACTTTATTCAGGAAAATTACCGCAACGGCATCCGGCAGGGTAGCTTGCAGGCTTGTACGATGTTTGTTGATTTAAGCGGATTCACTCGGCTGACGGAATCGCTCATGGCAAAAGGCCATGAGGGTGCAGAAGAGCTCTCCGATGTACTCCATCATATTTTTCAGCCCACGGTGGAGTTGGTGTATCAGCAGGGCGGATTCATACCTTATTTCGCTGGGGATAGTTTCACCGCCATTTTTCCAAATGCTCCAGGTGGAGTCGCAGGAGCAGGTTTGGCGGGTGCTTTAACTTCTGTCCAAATCATCCTTTCTCGTTTTTCTCGCGAACAAAAGAGTTTAGATTCCATCCTTTCAGCCCATAATATTGGCATTAAAATTGGGCTTTCCGAAGGTGAAGTAGAGTGGGGGATTGTGGGCCAGCATCGCAAAGGATATTATTTTCAAGGAGATCCAATTGACTGTTGTGCTCAAGCTCAAACCCGGGCCAATAGCCTGGAAGCAGTGGCCGACACACAATTTCTGCGGCTGCTTGATCCCAAAGTTTATGAGGCCACAGACCTAGGCGAGGGCTATTTCAACCTCAAGGTTGATCTCGAACAGTCTATCGTCAGCAATTCAGATAAGGCGATTAAACTTCCAAAAGCTGACCACGCCATTGTCGCTGAATTTTTACCAAAAGAAGTCTTTCAGAACCAACAGATTGGCGAATTCCGCAACGTGGTAAGTGTGTTTATCTCCTTCGATGGGGTACGCTCCCACGAATCGCTCGATCATTTTGCTTCTATTGTGCTCGATCAGAGCGAAAACTTTGGTGGCTACTTCAAGGAAATTGATTTTGGAGACAAAGGAGGCGTCATGTTTTGCCTGTTTGGCGCCCCCATTGCATTTGAAAACAATACGGAGCGGGCCCTCGAATTTGTAGCTGCAGTACGCGATGACCTTTCGCAATTGACAGAACTTACCGGCGCGCAATACCGGGTTGGCATAGCCTCTGGTCAGGCGTTCACTGGTGTAATCGGAAGCAAAGAACGTTGCCAATATGCAGCCGTTGGAGCAAGGGTAAATCTCGGTGCACGCCTCATGATGCAGGCAGAATGGGGCGAAGTATTGAGCGACGAGAATGTGTCGCGTAATCGAAACTTTAAATTCAGCTACCGAGGCGACGGATATTTTAAAGGTTTCGAGCATAAACTCCCCACGTACGTACTTACTGGCCGGAATTTGGCCGGAAAAGCCAGTTTTGCGGGAGACTGTTTTGGGCGATCCGGAGATTTGGAACGGCTTTTTGAATTTGCCCAACCTTTGCACCAAAATCGCTTTTCGGGCATGGCTTACATTTTCGGCGAAGCCGGCATTGGCAAGAGCCGATTGAGTTACGAACTGCGCCGCCGTTTGCGCGATACCATGGCTGTCAGCTGGTTTGGTTGTGCCAGCGACCAGATTTTGCGCAAGCCATTCAATCCATTTATTTATTTCCTCAAGAACTATTTTGATCAGAGTCCGGAAAATACTCCGGACCGTAACAAAGAACTTTTTGAGCAAAATTTCCTCGAACTTCAATACGAACTGACCGAGAGCCAGCACTCCGAAGCCGATGCCGTGCGCCGCGAAATTGCCCGTACCCAGAGTGTGTTAGCTGCTATGGTGGGCATTATTTTCCCTGGCGCTTTGTGGGAACAACTTGATGCACGGGGCCGCTACCAAAATGCCCTGGCAGCCATGGCCAATCTTTTTGTAGCCGAATCATTGCTTCAACCTGTAGTGATCGAATTGGAAGACGGGCACTGGTACGACGATATGAGCCGTGAGTTTTTGGCCCAGTTTGCCCGGCGGGCGCAAGCTTACCCACTCTTATTTTTAATCACTAGCCGCTACGAAGACGATGGAA
>JBBQLD010000143.1:0-9949 GCA_038327555.1 Chitinophagales bacterium | reverse complement strand
GAAGTCTGTTCCTCCGTGATTGCCAACTACATCGCCATTAATAGACGCGGTATACCCAGTAGTAATATAGCCATTATCCCTTGTTTGTACGATAGAGCGTCCCTGATCGTAGTTGGTGCCTCCTAGGGCAATTTGCCATTGGATGGTTGGCTGGGAATTAAGTTGTAAGCTGAGAAAGAACAGAGATAGAAGCGGGAATGCAGTTTTATTATTCATGTTTTGTATTTCAATTTTAAGTAGTTTCATGCATTCGGGGATTTAATTTCTCATCCTTATCCTAAAGAAAAGATGCAAGAACAGCTTCACGAATTGAGGCCAATTATTTTGACTTTATTACTTTTATTACCTGCGTTTCTTGCTCTGTTTCAATTTGAAGGATGTATAAACCAGGCAAAAGCCAATCTGCAGGGAAAGAAAATTGAGTGGCCTGCAAAACAAAAGTATGATCCAAAACTAATTGCCCCTTTGAATTTAACAGATGGATTGTGGCTTTTTCTCCTTCCATAAACGATTCATCCAGAAATACATTTAAGTTACTAGAAAACGGATTTTCTACTTTGAATCTGTTAAGGAATGCAGAATCTTGAGGCCCATCTTCTTTTCTGGTTACGGAACCGTCAGCGTACTTTGTTGAGATTTGGGCTGTAAGCACTGTAAAACTATATTCAGGATTCCATGGTTTTAATGGGGTATTTACTTTACACAGATCGATGAAAGGCCAAAAAGGAGATTCAAACGATACAAATCCAATATCAGGAATGATTGGAGCGCCATTGGAGAGTTCAACTAAATTAAAAGGACTAATTACATTTAACGAGGGAATAACGCTCCCAGGCCAAAGTCCAGCATCATTTACAGCCACAATCTGGTGCGGATTTAGGGGGTCAAACACTCGCTTTACCTGGCCATCAAGTGTTACTTCAAACTGGTTTGATATTCCAGTTCCAATTTTAGTGACCTGAAATCCGATCCAATCATGTTTATTTTTACTTATTACAGCGCACTCACCCCAGGAAGTTGGGTTTGCTGGTTTGCGCCCTCCCGTTATTAACTCAACAATCTTAAAAGGCAATTCGGAGATAATAGAACTTGTTTCACCATTAGAATCGCAATTGGTAGCAATCGTGGCTTTATATGAACCAGGGGTTGAAACCGGTACAGAATAGGAGCCTCCGGGAACAGACAAGTAAGTTGCCAAGTGTATCCATCCACCGGAATTGTTTTGAAAATAAAGTACCAAGGTGTGCGTCGCCCCTGGCCAAGCCGGTATCCAAGCCAAACTGGCATACCCTGAACTAATACTTTCCACATGAAAATTGCCTGGAGCAGGGGCATCACATACCTCATACTTCGTTTTTTCAACGGCGTGTATTGGCCCACCAGTAGCATGAAGAGCGGTTAAACTTAGAGAAAAGGTGCTCAAAAGCAGCGAGAAAAAGATTTTTTTTGCCATAATCAATGTTTTTAAAAAGTGAACCAAGATAATTTAGCGTAAAGGTCTTTCCTTCGACCTGAAAAAATTTATAACACTTTTTGGCAAGCATTCCATCAAAACTATGGAGCAGAGTCAGTTGATAGAGTTGATTCAGGGGCTAAAAACTGAAGAAAAGGACTATGTTCTTCAGTTTTCGACCCTTTCCTACTTTAATCATGGTAGAATGAGGGCTCAGGTCATTCCACTCCTTGAGATTTGTTTGAACCACCCCTGGCACTTGAGTGATCAAAAATTGGACAAAAAAAACGTCTATGAAAAGGTTTTTCCCGATCAAGCCTTTGTGGAAGGGAAGTTGGAGAAAGTAATGGTAGAAGCACACAAAGTCGTGCGGACTTTCTTGCTAGTACATCGATATTTACGAGAAGAAAACACTTTTCACCAACTTTTGGACTTATCAGAGATTGTTCGCGAACAGGGATTAGATAATAGATACCAACAGTTGATGGTAAAGCTTCAAAAGATACAGACGGAGTCACCCTATGTGAATACTCAGTTCCTTCGACGTCAATTTCTGCTGGAATATTCTAAATATGATGATGAGAGTGTTCGTAACCAAACAAAGGGAGATCTAAACATCCCCAATACAATCTTTGCACTAGAATTAGACTATGTGCTCAATCGATTAGTATTGCTTAACCAATTCCTTTTGCAACAAAAAATTACGCACCTTGAAGTTCCTGAGACAATAAGCTTACTCTTGGAGCAAAACTACTTGCCTTCGAAATATTTGGAAGCATCTGCTTGCCTCAAAATCAACTACGAGATTTCTATCTTGTTAAGGAAAGCGCTCCCAACTCATTTGGATGTTAGGGCACTCTTTGACTTGTTGTTGCTCCATGAGAATGACTTAGACTCAAAAAGCCTACGCGAATTTTACACATATTTGCGCAACTTCTGTCTCTTAGCTTTAACTGCCGATTTTGAAAAAGTGGATCTGGAGTATATGCTTCATGAACTTTACAGGGACAATTTGGAAAGAGGGTATTTGCATTATGAAGGAAAAATTAGTAGAAACAGGTATTGGGCTGTTTCTACTAATGCGACGAGAACCAAAGACTTTCCTTGGGCACTAGAATTTATTGAAAAGTACAAACATGAAATCCGTGATGAAAACGAAACCCAAGACTTTTATCGCCTGAATTTGGCCAATTACTTCTTTGCAGTAGGCCGCTTATCAGAGTGCCTGGACAACATTGCAGACACTTTTCCCTTTGTTGACTACCTTCTTATCGCTAAACGCCTCGAACTAAAAGCCTACTACGAGCTTCGCTCCGAACTCCTCCCCTATAAACTAGATGCCTTCAAAATGTTTCTGAGCCGTACCTCTCAAAAACTGCTTTCTGAAGCCCAGAGGCAATTAAATGTGGATTTCGCCAATCTCTTAACCCAATTACACAACTCCCCTCCCGGCGACCCCAAACGCTCCGAGCTCCTAACCAAACGCATTCAAGAAAAAAAACAAGCCGCCGAATGGCGTTGGCTCTTGGAAAAAGCCAAAGCCCTGAAAGATGGATGAAGGGTCTTATAATATCCAGCCCACGAACTCGAAATAGTCCCCTACGAACAACTCGTGAACGCCATTGCCAATCCTCTAAACCGACGCTGGGGAACCAGTGGGATCCTTCGATCCAATGCGCAAAGCACCGGAAAACTGGCCTTGGCAGTAGTCTGAACGGTATTGTACCGGCGACTTTAGTCGCCAGGAATGCCGCTTATACCTCCGGCAGCTAAAGCAGCCGGTACTATGCCTGCGCTATCAAAACACTCATTTAAGTAGCGCATAAGATCTGCTATTTTGTAACTGCCGAACTTTAGTTTTTAGTTGCGGGAATGCCGCTTATACTTCCGGCAGCTAAAGCAGCCGGTACTATGCCTGCGCCATCAAATCACTCGTGTGAGCAGCGCATAAGGTCTACCAACTTTTTCAGTCGGGGGATAAGCTCCAAGCCCAGCCACCCCAAGCGCTTTGAGTATTTCACCCGGACTAAAAGGTCAACATTTTACAAACACCACAAATTTTTACCTACCAATCGCTAAAAGGCCGGAACTTACAGCCTTCAAGTGATCTACCCAAACCGATTTTTTCACAAACATTTCTGATTCACAAACCTGACTATGAAAAGAACGCTGCCCTTGCTGTGCGCACTACTTTGCGCCCTTTCCATTTCCGCACAAGCACCTTTGTGTGTGCGCGACTCTTCTGTTATCGCTGCTGATGTGCTACTGGCTCCGGCACCTTGGACACCCATTGCTCCTTTATTTAACTTAAACGATGCCTGCATCGACCATGCGTACAACCAATCCGTGACGGTCAATGTGCCCACTGATTTCACGGGAATTCCGGTTACCTCGGTTAGCATCGCTACCACTGGCGCCATCAGCGACCTTCCGATTGGCTTGACCTATGCCTGCAACCCACCTAGTTGTGTGTTTCCTGCTGGTTCCTTGGGCTGTATCGTGCTTTTTGGCACGCCCACGGTTGCTAATGCGGTCGTCCCGGATACTTTCGACCTCGGTATCAATGCATCTGTAGCCACACCTTTTGGCGTAATTCCAGTGGCGTTCCCCGGAACGCTGGCGCCCGAATCGCACTTTTACCTAGCGCTGAAATCTTCCGCTTGTCTGGTTGGTAACTTCGATCTTGGCAATCAGTTCACGATGCTCAAAAATGCGCCAAACCCTTTCAGCAACGAAACGGTCATCACGGCAGAATCACTCGTAGCCAGTGATTTTCAGTTTGAAGTATTTGACTTGCTCGGTCAGCGGGTACATGCCCAAACGATTCGCCTGGAAATAGGCCGTACCGAATTCACCTTCGATGCTGACAGACTCGCCAATGGCGCCTATTTCTACGCACTCAGCAACCGCGATGGCAAGGCTGTGCGCCGCATGGTTATCGCTAAATAATTGATTATTTGGTTATTTGATTATTTGGTTATTTGGGGATTTGGTGATGGGCCCAAGCTTGGTATTTATTTCAACTGCTTGAATGATACAAATACCAAGCTTAGGCACTCAAATCCCCAATTAACCAAATCCCCAATTAACCAAATAACCAAATCCCCAATTTCCAATTTAATCCCTGCTCTCAATCGGTCTCATCGAAAAGATGGTTGCCTTTAATCTAGCACCAGTTGTACAAACAGCTGGAAGGTTCTATGTCTTGAAACTTTCAACTTTTTACTTGAAACTTCCCGCTTGAAACTTCCAACCTGAAACTGGTTTGCGCCTTCTGTTGTGCAACATTTTTTCACTTTTTTAACCGGTTGTAACCATGCGACAGCTTCTACTAACCATTTGTTTTTCCACCCTGCTTTTTTCTAATTTCCTTCATGCCCAAACGGGTTGCCCGGGCTGTGTGGTCGATGTACCCACAGGTTTTCCGGCGGATACCATTTATCTGCCCGATTTGCCGGATGGCGTGAAAGGAACGGCTTACGACCAAGACGTGTCGTTTCGCTTGCCCAAAACAACTACCCCAGTCAATGCAATTGACAGTACGACGCCGCCAGGACTCACGATTACAAAATTTGAAATCCTCTCGGTAGATGGTCTGCCCGCAGGCTTGTACTGGCAACTGAATCAGACGATTTTCGATCCGGCCACACAAACAGATGGCTGTATGAAAATTTGCGGTACGGCTCTGGAATCAGACTCTTTTGAATTAACCGTAACGCTTAAGGCTACGGTGTTTATCATCAATCAGGTGTCTACCTTTCCGATGTCTATTTACATCGCGCCAAAGGTCAGTACCACCGATGGTTTTTCGATCACCAATCCGACGGGTTGCGGGAGCACCACCGTGTCGTTCACGAACAATGTACCCTCCGATGGCAACGAAGGGTTCGCTTACTCCTGGAATTTTGGCGATGGTTCTCCCATTTCGGCAGAGGAAAATCCAGCACCGCTTACTTACGACCAGCCAGGCGTATATCCGCTTGTCTATCAAGCCATTGTAGATACTGCAGGCTACTTGTTGGAGAGTATTCGAGTGGACGAAATTGACTGCACAGATCCGCCACTTTTTGGCAATCCAGACCTTTATCTTGAAATTCGCCAACCAGATGGCAATATCGTTTTTAACTCCTCTCCGGCGATCAACAGCACCTCATTGCCGTATGTTTTTCCAGTGAATATCCAGCTCGGGCCCGGCAATTACAACCTGAAAGTCTGGGATGACGATTCAGGCATCAAAGGCAGTGATGATAATTGTGGTACTCTTACGTTCAATATTCTGAGCGATGGAACCCTCATAGCGGGTGGTCTCTCCGTGGAGATGAATATTTTGCACCCAATTGATACCATTATTTCACGCGATACCATAATCATTTACCCACAGCCAACGGCTCCTGCGGTGAACGCGCCCAACGGACTGACCGTTTGTCAGGGCGCAACCGGGCTGGTATTGTCTTCTTCCTACGGCTTTGGAAATCAGTGGCTTCTGAACGGGAATTTGATTCCTGGCGCCACAGATTTTATCTATCTGCCTACACAAAGTGGCGCCTATCAGGTGCAATACGTGTCGCAATATGGCTGTCTGGCAACTTCGGAAATTGCGGATGTTGTGATTCACCCACTTCCGGTGCAACCCCTGTGGTTTAATTACAACAACTCCCTTCGGGTGACCAATCCCGCGAATTTACCAGCACAGTATTCGCTGCAGTGGTACAATGCCAGCACCGAAATTCCAGGCGAAACGGGGATTTGGTATTGTTCCATGACGACTAGTACCTATGGCCTGGTGGTAACGGATTTGGAAACAGGTTGCACCAACGTATACTCGGCTTCAGTAATCCACAATCCGATTTTTGACTGCTTAATTGCTACCCAGTCGCCGGATCTGCAAGCTTTTGATCTTTTGCCAAACCCGACAGCCGGTTCAGTGTTGCTGCGTTTGCGCGAGCCTTTGCAGCGAGAAGGGCTAGTCAGGGTGTGGGATGCGACCGGGCGCGTGGTTCAAACCCTGTCCGCTAATGCGGGAACTGGCGCAATTGCGTTGGAACTCGGTTCGCTAAGTGCCGGAGTATATGCAGTGGAGATATTGGCCGAAGGTTTTCGAGGATTGGGGAGGGTTGTAAAACTATAAGAAGCTCAAAAGAAAAGCCCCCAGGCATTACACCTGGGGGCTTTTTGTGTGCCCGGGACGGGACTCGAACCTGCACGACCGATAAAGGTCAAGGGATTTTAAGTCCCTCGTGTCTACCATTTCACCACCCGGGCTGCTGAACAACAAAATTAAGCATTAACTTTCTAAAAGTAAAGAATTTTAAGAAAGTTAGAAACAAAAAAGCCTTTCCGATGCTTCGGAAAGGCTTTGAGCGGAAAACGAGATTCGAACTCGCGACCTCGACCTTGGCAAGGTCGCGCTCTACCAGCTGAGCTATTTCCGCAGATTGTGCTTACTGTTCAAGACCGTTGTCTTGTGTTTTGCGGCGGCAAAGATAAGTCCGCTAGTTTCGTATAGACAAATGTTTTTTGAAAAATATTTTCTGAAATGAAAAACGGCCTGTTCGCTAGTGGTATACCAACGTTTGTCATGTCGCAACGAAGTGAAGACATCTACACAAGCCATGTTTTCGGGTCACCTTAAAGTGTATTTCGGAGTGCTTGGGTTGTGTAGATGTTTTCTCCGTTGCGACATGACAAACCTTTATTCGGAAATCAAACAAATCGGATATCGGAAATTATCTCCTGTTTTCGACATTGGGTGTCTCAGTACGAAGCACACAAAATGGATTTGACCAAGTGAACAAGATTTATGCGAATCATGGGTTAAAAAGCCCATAGGGCTGGCATTATGGTTGAAAATGAGTCCAAAAGGTTCGGAATGCCGTTAGGCATGGCATTTTAAAATGTCACGGCTACGCCGTTCAGGGTATTTTTGCTGGCTTGGGTTACCAGAATTCCAGCCCTATGGGCTTTTTAACCCATGATTCGCATGATTTACCTATAAGTAGAACATTGAACCCTGTACTAACCCTGATCGAGCCCACTTTCCAGTTCCTCCAACCTTCCTTCTTCAAGCTTTCGCTTGAGGTAAAAATAGGTTTCCAATTGCGTACGCACCGGAATATCGTTACTCGTTCGGCGGTATTCATTGAGATTTTTAGGGTCAATGATGCGAGCTTTCACGTTGTCGTTGAGCTGAATGTCGAGCAAAGCACGAATATCAGCTTGTATCGTTGGGTCGTAAACAGGGAAAATGGTCTCGATTCGGAACGATAAGTTGCGTTCCATCCAGTCGGCACTGCTTAAAAACGTAAGTTCGTCACCACCATTGTAGAAAACGAATACACGGGCGTGTTCCAGATAGCGGTCTACGATGCTGATGATGTCAATGTTTTCGCTCAAACCTTTGACTCCGGGTACCAGGCAACAAATGCCTCTTATAATAAGCCGGATTTTTACACCAGCTTTGGAGGCTTCATACAACTTGGCAATGATCTCCTTGTCTTCTAGACTGTTGATTTTCAGGATCATTTCTGCGCGTTCGCCTCTTTTGGCGGCCTCTACTTCATTCCCGATCAATTCGTACAATCTTGCCCGCAGGTTGAATTGACCCACCAAAAGATGCTGAAACGGATGGGGCGGCGGCATGCTTTCCAAGTGTGCCAGTACGTTGCTTACTTCATTGGTCAGCCGCGGGTCAGCAGTGAAAATGCCAAAGTCGGAGTATATTTTGGCGGTTTCTTCGTGAAAGTTGCCCGTGCCCAGGTAGGCATACAGTTTTGGATGTCCGTCTTCAACTCGGCGTACGAGTGCTAGTTTGGAGTGAACTTTCACGCCTGGCAAGGAATAGTGCACCCTAACCCCTGCCTTTTCTAATCGCTCGCCCCATTCAAGGTTGGTTGCCTCGTCAAAACGAGCTTTGATTTCCACAAAAGCCGACACCTGCTTGCCCCGCTGCACAGCCTCCATGAGGGCTTCGAGAATCCGGCTACTTTTAGCCACCCGATATTGGATGACTTTGATGTGGGTAACATTGGGGTCGTGCGCTGCTTTTTCAAAAAACTGAATTACGGGCTCGAAAGACTGATACGGAACATGAATCAACTGATCCGCCTCGGCAATTGCAGTGAATATATCGGGTGCCTCCGTCAAAACAGGGTGGGGGAGCGAAGGCAATGGTTTGTTTTTCAGGTGTTTGAGCCCAAAATCCGGGAATCGAAAAAAGTCAAAATTGTTGTGATATCGTCCTTCGGGCAGCATATCGTTTTTGCGGAGGTCAAAGGTGTCCTGCAAATAGGATAATAAGTGCTGGGGCATATCCCGATCATATACGAAGCGACTGGCGGGCCCCACTTGCCGTTTTTGGAGGCTTGATTTTATCTTTTGCACCAAGTCGCCGCTGAACTCATCGTCAATGTCCAGTTCAGCATCCCGAGAGAGCTTGATGGAGTAGGTGTCCTGAATATCATAGCCAGGGAATAGTCTCGACACCGAATGCCGTACAATATCATCTAGCAAAATCACATCGTGCCGGTCACCTTTCGTTGGGAGCGACACGAAGCGTGGTACCTGGTCGGAAGGGATTTTCACTAAAGCATATTCACTCTCAGAAAGCGGCCTCTTTTTTTGGCGCAAATGAACAGCCAGGTAAAGATGAGCATTGGCCAGGAAAGGATTGATTCGGCGTTTTACTAGCAGCACGGGCATGACGAAAGGCAGGAGATTGCCTTGGAAATAGCCTTCTACAAATTGTCGCTGTTCATCATTGAGGTCGAGGCGGCGAATAATATGTACATGGTGCTTGCGCAGCTCTGGAACAATATGGTTTTCAAAAATTTGCGAGTATTCCTCCTGTTGACGGTTTACGATCTGGTGGATTTCTTTAAGCAATTCGCTGGGGTCAAAATGCAGTTGGGCACGGGTCTTTTTGCCCACTTTTTTAAGTTTTCGAATGCCCGCCACCCGGATTCGAAAAAACTCATCCAGATTAGAAGAGTAAATCGCCAGAAACTTGAGTCGTTCCAATAGCGGCACAGCAGGGTCTTTGGCTTCTTGCAGCACCCGATAATTGAAGGAGAGCCAGGAGATGTCGCGGTGGGTATAGGGCAGCGGAGTCAAGGTTGCGTGTGTGGTTTAGTACCGATGAAATAAGTGCGCAAAAATGGAAGTTTTTGTGGGCTTAATATTTTAAAAATTGGAAAACCTTTGAATCCTGCACAAGAATTAACATCATCGCCCAAAACCCGCCCTACCTTCGCCATCGAATTATGCAAGATTTTAAAATCAACCTCGACCGCGACCTCGTTTTCTTTGATGTTGAAACCACAGGTCTGAATGTCATTCGTGACCGTATTGTACAGATTGCGCTGGTGAAACTTCGCAAAGACGGCAAACCAGCCGAAGAGCTTTCGATGCTTATTAATCCCGGCATTCCGATCTCAGAGGAATCCATGGCGATCCACGGAATCACCCCCAAAGACCTCGCCAACAAACCTACTTTCGCTC
>JBBQLD010000142.1:0-9969 GCA_038327555.1 Chitinophagales bacterium | reverse complement strand
AAGGGATGGCAAGTGTGCTGCTAAATTCCATGCTTTACGGGGCTAATTTGCAGGAAATCGTGTCCAATGCGGTACTTCTAAACCTGCCACCCTGGTATACGAACGGCCTCAATGCCTACTGTGGTGAAGAATGGACCGCTGATCACGACGACCGACTTAGAGATTTGCTACAAACAGGCCGCTACAAAACCTTCGACAAGCTTGCCCGTGAACACCCGCGCTTTGCAGGGCATGCATTTTGGCATTATATCAGCACCCACTTTGGTCCTGGAACCGTCAGCAATCTACTTTACCTCACCCGCATCAATCGCAGCGTTGACAATGGCTTTTTTTACATTCTGGGCAATGGATACCGACGTACTACGGATGCTATGTTATCCCACTACAAAAAACTGTATCAGGAAGAAGCCTTGAGCCAAAAAACACCTGACGAAGCTGGAAAGATCAAGATCAAAA
Organism: Chitinophagales bacterium; assembly: GCA_038327555.1. Taxonomy (GTDB): domain Bacteria; phylum Bacteroidota; class Bacteroidia; order Chitinophagales; family Saprospiraceae; genus M3007. Next base: position 9,513 of record JBBQLD010000142.1, on the reverse strand, counting down.
ACAGAAAAAAACTGCCCCTTTCTCAATTGAAAATCAGCCCGGATGGCAAAAAAATAGCCTGGGTAAGTAATGATATCGGAAAATGGAAGGTATATGTGCAAGATCTTGAAACGGGTAAACGCAAACGCATACTCAAAGGAGGGGCTAGAAATGCCTTACAAGCCACCGATTACAATTATCCGCAATTGGCCTGGAATCCAGACAACCAACGCATTGTGGTACTTTATGAGCGCCGCGATGTGCCTCGACTGGCCAGCATTGACCTAAGTACTCGAAAAAAAGAACTCAGTAATCTTTCACCTGAATTTCAGCGGGTGTTTAGCATGGATTACATTTCTCCTAATGACATCGCACTTTCCGCAGCAGTTAAGGGACAGTCTGACCTGTTTGTATACCGAACCATTACGCGACAAACAGAGCGTTTAACAAATGATTTTTGGGACGATCTAGACGTTTCCGTGGCGACTATTGACGGACGAAAAAGCCTGCTTTTTGCCAGTAATCGAAGTACCGACACCCTTTCGTTTCAGCGCCTGGATACCATTTTGCCCATCACATCCTTCGATATTTTTCTCTTTGACTTGGAGAGTAGGAGTCCTGAATTGGTACGCATTACCAATACACCGTTATTTGATGAGCGAAATCCTATTGGGCTGGATTCTACCCATTTTGCCTTCTTGAGTGACGAGAGCGGTACAGTCAACCGCGAAGCAGGACTTTTGGAGCCATTTATAGCCTACCATCAAGCGGTCATTTATCTCAAAGACGGCGCAGAAGTAAAGACCTTGGATATGACCCAAGCTAGAGAATGGCCACTAGGGCGAATTTTGACCTTTTTGGCCCCATTGGATACCGTACTCAAAAATATAGACTCCACCCAAATTGATAGTATTCGTAGCAGCCCGGTTTTCAAAAAGAAACCACGCGTTTGGAATTTGACCAATTATGACCGAAATGTTCAAGAGCAGCATACGGCTTCCCGTTCGGGCCTAATTGTTGAACGGATTACGCGAGGGAAAAGAGCTGTTTTTTATAAAACGAAAAGCAATCCGAAAACGCCTGCATTGGCAAAAACGACCCGCTGGCGGGAACAAGGTCTACGAGCCGCAGGGCTTCCTATCCCACCCCAGCCGCCCAGAGTAGAAATTCCACAAACGCTTGAAAAACAAAAAGGAGGTAAAGTTGACCCCCTTCTAAATCCAGTAAACCTTGATTCATTGCCTACAGCCATAAAACCCAGTTGGCTTTTTCAAGTGCCCGATTATTTAGTAGTACCTGGCCCTCGAAACGAACCAACTGCCACTCCACCCAATGAAACAAAAGAGGAAGTCAAAATTGATCGTGAAAACGATATTATGACGGACTCCATGGTCTTAACTGCACCCCGTCGCCCGATAAAAAAACCGACCACACAGTTTGGCAAAAACGGAGAAATCGTCCGGTTTTATTCCTTTAAAATTATCCCTTACCGCCTGCGTTTTCGCACAGATTATGTGTCTACTACGATGGATAACAATCAACTGTTTGATGGACTTCAACTGTATGAAGGACCACAAAGTCGCCTGCAACAGCCTCCTCCCGGGGTATTATTAAGGGCCAATTTCAAGGATTTGCTGGAAAATTATGTAATAGAAGCAGGCTTTCGACTGCCCACCACCTTCAATGGTGCGGAGTATTATTTGTGGATGGACGACAAGAAAAAACGAATTGACAAACGGTACGTGATCTATCGCCGCACCTTGGTAACCAGCAGGCTACGAGATGCTTCAAGCCCTCCAAACCTCCCCCCTGACTTTCAAGAGCGCACCAATACCATATTGGGGCAATATGAATTGCGTTATCCGCTGGATGTATTTACGAGCCTTCGTGCAACTTTCGGGCTACGAGAAGATAAAGTACGTGCGCTCAGCTCTGATGCCATCACACTGGCTACGCCAGATCGTGCGGAGCAGCGGGCTTCTGTCCGGCTTGCGGCGGTATTCGACAATTCTGTGGATATTGATTTGAATTTGAAAACTGGTACTCGCGCCAAATTCTATACTGATGTAGTAAAGGGATTTGCGTTTAATACAGAACCCAATTGGAGCCTAAAATTGAACAACGGTTTTATGACCATCGTTGGTTTCGATGCGCGGCACTACCAAATGCTGGATCGACGCTCACAATTGGCCGTTAGATTGGCTGGCGCGACTTCGTTTGGTTCAGAAAAAATGCTTTATATCCTGGGTGGTGTTGACAATTGGGTCTTTCCAAAGTTCAATGACAATATTACCCTTCCTGCCGATGAAGGATTTGCCTACCAAGCCCCGGCCGTTAATCTTCGAGGCTTCAAACAGAATATCCGAAACGGAAACACCTTCGCGCTAATGAATGCAGAGTTGCGGGTACCCATATTCAAATATCTGATTAAGAAGCCTGTTATTGGCAATTTTTGGCGCAATTTTCAGCTGGTTGGTTTCTTTGATGCAGGTACGGCCTGGCAAGGTCGTAGCCCTTATTCCTTCGATAACCCCATCAACACTACTACACTATTTAGGCCCACCGAAGGCCCCATCATTTCTGTCATAAAGGTCAATTACTTTCGTGATCCTATCGTAATGGGCTATGGCGTGGGTGCCCGAGCAGTGATTTTTGGCCTCTATTTGCGTGCAGATTATGCTTGGGGAATTGAGTCCAGGCAGATTCAAAAACCTTTGTTGCACCTTGCGTTAGGGACAGATTTTTAATAGTCTGGCTGGAGATTTAATTTAACGACTGAGCTAATCACAACTTGCTTTCTATCCATTGGAGGGTGTACTCAAACACCGCTTCTTTTTCCTTTTCGTTATGAATCTCATGGTAAAGTCCTGGCCATTCGTGGTAAGTTATGTCGCCTTTTACACGTGCTGCGAACTTTTTTGTGGCGGAAGCTGACGTGATTTTATCCCCCCCTCCGTGTTGAAGCAACACTGGGATTTTGAATGCTCCAGCCCAGGTATCCAGCCATTTAGCACTTTCTAACAAGGCGATACCCCCCGCAGCACTGAGCTTGCTGTGTACCAGAGGATCATCATTGTATGCCTTTACTACAGCGGCATCCCTCGAGATAAAATGTGAAGCCAGTCCGGTCGGCAAGGTCAATGTTGGCATAAACCGACGCAAAATTTTACCTGCAACTACTTTGAAAGCAGGGGCCTCGAATGCCAATCGAATCCATGGGCCTGTTACGATCAAGCCAGTCAATTCAGGCGCATAGTGTGTGACATAATTCAGCGCCAATCCTCCGCCCATACTATGTCCGTAAAGGAAGCAAGGGATACACGGATACATTTGTCGAGTTTTTTCCAAAAGCAGGCCGATATCATCCAATAATACTTGGAGGTTTTTGGCATGGCCGCGCTTGCCTTCACTACGCCCATAACCTTGCTGGTCAAAGCCTAACACAGCAATGCCCTGACGATTATACCACTCCGCGACATGCTTGAAGCGGCCAATATGTTCGCCTTGGCCATGAACCAATGCCAGGACAGCACGGGGATTTTGAACCGGCCAATTTGCCCCAAAAAGGGTCAAGTCTTCAGCATTTTTCCAGTGTAATTCGTTCATTATTATGGTAGTTATTCAGAAAGATACGTTTTTCCCGTTTCTGTGTAAAGCACCAATTTGGCAGCCTTATTAACGGGCTTTATTTTCTTCTTAAAAAAAGCTGTGGCGGTTTCTCTGGTGCCCAGATTTGCAAGGAGATAAGTGAACTTTCCATCGTTTTCGAGCAACCTAAATACCTCTTTTTGTCCTTTAAAAGCGGGGGAGTTGGTGGGAAGGTCGACTTCACTACGTGCCAATTCTATCGCACAGCCTTTGAATGTTGGCGGCAATTGTAGTATGCGCAAACCGCCTGCTTCATCATTATTAGAAAAAGGACGGGCTGGCTTTGAATCAGAAAGTTGGCGGGGTGAAGGAGCTGGGGCTACGGTTTCCCCTCGCTCGGAGAAATCATCCGTAGTTGGTTTAAATTCTGGAAGCGGCACGGAGGTATTGGCCTCCTGCAATCGCTTGGGACTGGTTTTTGGTTTATCCTTAGTCGGTTTTTCCTGCGCCTCTGCTTCGATGATTTGCTGCAACGTTTTCCAGGAAGTCCTTTCGGAAATGCCGGTAATGCGCAATTCTGTTCTGCGGTTTTGTTGGTGACTTTCTTCGCTGCATTCAACCCCATTTCGACAACGATTTACAAGTTGACTCTCCCCATAGCCACGAGCCGTGATCCGGGCACTGTCAACGCCTTCGCTAACAATATAAGCCACCGCGGCAGCGGCGCGACGTTGGGAAAGTTTTTGATTGTAATCATCATTCCCGCGACTATCGGTGTGCGAACCAAGTTCTACGGAAATCCCAGGATTGTCCTTCATCAAATTGACCACATTGTCGAGGCGTTCAGCAGCATCGGCGCGAATGTCCCACTTGTCATAATCATAGTAGATATTCTGGATTTGAATCTTTTTGTCGATTCGGGCTCTGTCAAGTTCGATATTAGCAAGTAGTGTGCCTTCTTTATTGCCGGCAGCGAGGTTGTCGATCACCCCTGGACTAACCTCGCGTACCCCATTTACACATACGATGCAGCCATTCACATTTACATATACCTCTATTCGTTTGGCTAAAAAGCCTTCCTTTCGGATTAACATGGTATAGTGATTACCTCGCTCGAAAGTGAAATTAAAAAATGCATCGGTGTCATTTTTGATCGTCAATTCAGGCTTTTGTGTGGTTCGGTTGTAAATCTCAATCGTCGCGCCTTGAATAGCATCCACAATCTGATCCGGGCTTTCGCGCACTTCGGCAATCGTCGCATCAAAAAGATAACCCGGACGACGAAGTAGCTCCATTTTGAGGAAAACCTTTTCTTTGCCGAGATTTAGCGTGTCGTATTTTTCAAAAAAAATATCTTTACTGGCCAATACTCGATATTTGCCTTCTGGCAGGCTAAAAACAAAGTGTCCGTCAAAACTAGTTTCCATTTCTCCACGAACAATATTACCCGGCAACTCAAAAACGGTGACCTTTACTTGATTTAGATACCCTCGGTTGTTGGCTTCAAAGACATAACCATCAAGTACAATTTGGGCCAGCACTCTTGTAAAAAAAAAGTTGTTGAATAGCAAAAAGGCGAGGAGTACTAGGTGTTTGTGCTTCATTTAAAATCAGTTTTGTTGGGCAAAAATAGCAGTTAATTGTGGATTTGGGGGTTTTGGTTATTTGGGGATTTGTATTACCCAGGCCAGCTATTTCTATCCACCAAAAGAGAAATTGAAATACCCCCAACTAACCCCCAAATCTACTAATCACAAGTAAAACAATCCCAATGCGCATCATATTCATGGGCACGCCGGAGTTTGCCGTGCCATCGCTCGAAATTTTATTGAAAAACGGCTATGAAGTCGTTGCTGTCGTCACTGCACCCGATAAACCTGGAGGGCGCCAGGGTATTCAACAGTCTGCTGTCAAGCAATTTGCTGTGGTCAATGGGCTGAAAATCTTACAACCTGACAAGCTAAAAAACCCTGAATTTTTAGATAACCTCCAAGCTTTAAAGGCTGATTTGCAGATCGTGGTTGCCTTTAGAATGTTGCCAGAAGCGGTTTGGGCCATGCCTCCAATGGGTACGATGAATTTGCACGGATCCTTACTTCCCAAATATCGAGGGGCTGCGCCGATCAATTGGGCCGTTATCAATGGCGAAACAGAAACCGGGCTGACTACCTTTCTGCTGAAGCACGAAATCGATACTGGCGACCTTCTTTTTCAACAAAATGTGCCTATTGGCCCGAATGAAACAGCTGGTGAATTACACGATCAGATGATGCAAATCGGGGCAAATCTTGTCCTGAAATCCGTGCATGCCATCGAACAAGGGAAAACAAAACCAATGCCACAGGCAGATACCGAAGCCACGCATGCCCCAAAAATCTTCGCCGAAACCTGCCGCATCAATTTTGATCAACCTGCCCTAAAAGTGCACAACTTTGTGCGTGGACTAAGCCCAAACCCTGGTGCCTGGACTACTTTGGAGGGCAAAACCTTGAAAATATTTCGGTCAACTTTGGATCCAGGCCCTTGGATTCTGGAACCAGAGAAAGACACTATGAGTGGTCAAATATTTACGGATAATAAAAACTATATCCAATTCAGCACCTCGGATGGATTCATTACTGCCCTGGAATTACAATTGGAAGGCAAAAAACGAATGTTGGTGAAGGATTTTTTAAACGGGTATAAAATTGGTGTCTGAAGGTTAAAACTTGTAAATCTCCACTTCACTTAGCCTTCTTGAAAGTCTGCCGTACATTCGCACAAAATCTTTTCAAAAATGCAATCCTGCTCTACTTTACCCACTATAGCACGAAGTGCAAAGGTGGGCATTACATTGGCCGCCCTGAACCTGTTGATCACATTTTCACTTAGTGCCCAAATAAATACAAGCTTTCGATCGAAAATCAGTTTTCCAGGACAGACCCTTGCTAACGTCTGGGGCTACGACTATCGAGGTAAAGAATATGCGCTAGTAGGCGCATCCAAAGGTCTTGTAATAGTAGATATCACGAACCCGGATATCCCACAACAAATCGTGCAGATACCAGGGCCCGACAACCTTTGGAAAGAGATAAAAACCTACCTGCACTATGCCTATGTCACGTCTGAAGGCGGTCAGGGCATCCAAATTGTCGACTTGTCAGGGCTGCCATCCGCTACCCTGCAGAGTCATTTTTATACAGGAGACGGTGCTATTTTGGGGCAATTGAATACCATTCACGCACTGCATATTGACGAAACAAAGGGTTTCCTTTATGCATGGGGCAGTGGGCTTTTTGGTGGATCGGCCGTAATTTTTGACTTAAAAGCAGACCCCTACAACCCTGTTTATGTAGGCAAATATGATCAACTTGGATATATCCACGATGGTTATGTGGACAACGATACCATGTACAGTTGCCACATTTACGCAGGGCAGTTTGCAATCGTGAACATGGCTAATAAATCTGCACCAGAACTCATCAATACCCAAACCACTCCGAATACTTTTCCACACAATACCTGGTTAACATCAGATCGGCGAACCATACTTGCAACCGATGAAGTTAATAACTCATTCTTGTCTTCCTGGGATGTAAGTGATCCAACTGATATTAAATTTCTAGATAAAATTCAGAGTAACCCTGGTACGAGCAGCATTGTACACAATACTTACACGATGGGGCATTGGGCCGTCACTTCATGGTATAAAGATGGCTTCACAATAGTAGACGTAACACGCCCTGACAACTTGATACAGGTGGGCAATTATGATACTTTTGTAGGAACAGGAAGTGGCTTTGAGGGCTGCTGGGGCGTTTATCCATTTTTCCCAAGCGGGACAATTATTGCCTCTAACATTGGAGGGCCTGGTGAGCTTTTTATGGTAACACCCAACTATGTTCGTGCATGTTATTTGGAAGGAAAAATTACGAATGCAGTTACCGGGGCGGCACTTGCAAACGCTCAAATTCAGGTCATTGGCACGAATCCGCTTTTGGAGGAATTGAGCGCAAACAATGGCCTTTATAAAACGGGACAAGAAGCAGAAGGATACTATAAAGTGCTGGTTAGTAAATCTGGGTTTCAGGATTTTGAAACCATCGTGTATCTGCAACGCGGCGAAGTAATCGTGCTAGATGTACCCCTCTACCCTACCGGCATTCTAAATTTGGGCGGCACTGTGGTTCGTCATGAAGATGGCCTTCCTGTGGAAAACGCGATGGTTTGGCTTTATGGCGCACTGAATTTCGGCCCGGTTACGACAGATGCTGCTGGCGCATTTATTTTTGACAACATCCCACCTGGAAACTATGATATTGCAGCAAGTGCTCCCGGTCTTGGACTTGGTATACTGCCTGGGCAATCGTTAGTAAGTGATGCGAATGTCACGATAGAGCTTTTTACCACACACCGTCGTGATGCGAATGCGCCGGCTAATTTAGACCATAACTTGTTGAGCATCGGACAAAACCCATTTAAAACGGAAACGGTTATGTCGTATCGTGGTCAGGTTGAAGATGCTTCGATCACATTTTTAAATAGCCTTGGACAAACCGTACAAACTACTCCATTGGCTGGTATAGAAGCTCAGGTAGCCTTTGGCGCTGGGTTTCCTGCTGGTATTTACTTTGCTGTTTTAACCCAGGAAGGAAAGGTGTTGAAGGTGCAAAAACTAATAAAGGACTAAGGCCAATAATTTACAGGAATGACACCGCTAGCCGAACGAATGCGCCCTAAAACCCTTGCCGAATTTGTCGGCCAAGAGCACCTTGTGGGTGAAAATGCGGTGTTGCGCCAAGCCATTGAGCGGGGCAAAATCCCGTCTTTTATTCTCTGGGGTCCTCCAGGTGTGGGAAAGACAACCCTGGCACAGCTCATTGCCAAGCTCTTGAACAAGCCTTATTTTCAACTTTCTGCCATCAATGCTGGGGTTAAAGATATTCGAGAGGCCATCGAAAGCGCAGATAAGCAGAACCTTTTTCAGCAAAAAGGAGCAATTTTGTTCATTGACGAGATCCACCGTTTTAGCAAAAGTCAGCAAGATGCCTTGCTTGGGGCGGTAGAAAAGGGCGTGGTGACCCTAATTGGTGCTACGACCGAGAATCCTTCTTTCGAGGTAATTCCTGCCTTGCTCTCCCGTTGCCAGGTGTATGTGCTTCAACACCTTACAAAGGACGAGCTCATCGGATTGGTCGATCGTGCTTTGACCGAAGATGCATTTTTAAAAAGTCAAAACATTGAAATAGCGGAATACGACGCGCTCCTACTTTACTCCGGCGGGGATGCTCGTCGTTTACTCAATGCCCTGGAGCTAATCGCCAATTACCGCGAACCCGGTGTTCAGATCCGGGTTACTAACGATTTCGTGCGCGAGCTGGTACAGCAAAATTCCGCGCTGTACGATAAGGGTGGAGAGGCGCACTACGACGTTATTTCTGCTTTTATCAAGAGTATGCGCGGTAGCGATCCCAATGCTGCAGTATACTGGCTTGCTCGTATGCTTGACGGGGGAGAAGACATCGAGTTTATCGCCCGGCGTATGGTCATTCTGGCTTCTGAAGATGTAGGCCTTGCCAATCCTAATGCGCTCCTGCTTGCGACCACTACTATGGATGCGATACGTATGATTGGGATGCCAGAAGCACGGATAATCCTTTCACAATGTGCTATTTATCTAGCTACTTCTCCGAAAAGTAACGCCTCCTATCGAGCAATCAATACTGCGCTCGACCTCGTAAAACAAACTGGCTCGCTCCCAGTTCCACTACATCTGCGCAATGCACCTACCAAGTTGATGAAAGAACTCAACTATGGCTCAGGATATCAGTATGCGCATGAATTTGAAGGAAATTTTGTGCAGCAAGACAACTTGCCCAAAGATATTGACGGGAAAGTGTTGTACGAACCGGGCACAAATCCGGCAGAAGAAAAAGTACGGCAAAAATTGAAGGCTGATTGGAAGGG
>JBBQLD010000141.1:0-9976 GCA_038327555.1 Chitinophagales bacterium | reverse complement strand
GAAATCATCGCAAATAATGCCTTGAACCGGAGCAATTTGAGCTTGAATTGGCAGGCTGTGGCGGACAAATTTGCCCCCCTGATTTTCCCACCAACAGGTCTCCATATCATAACATTGCAGGTGAAGGGCTTCATCTAAATCTTTTTTAGGCCACAAATCACTCATAGTAGCTTTGGCGAAATCTTTCGCGTAGAGAAACTTCTTTTTGAGCGAAGGGATCTGTTTTACCAGCACATCTTTCTGTAAAAGCGGAAAGGTTTTCCCGCCTTCTGAAAAGGCTACGATTGGGTCGAGGGTGCCATTGTTGTCAAAATCTTTGGCATAACAATGAAACGGAGCCTCAAGACTTGCCGTGAAGCGGGTGTTTAGCCCTAAATTTCCCGTAACAAGGTCTAAATCACCATCTTTATCTAAGTCAGCTAATACCAGACGATTCCAGAGGCCATTCGTTTTGCCAAGACCGTATTGTTCGGTTACATTGACTAAACGCCTGTTATTAAATTGAAAAACGCTTACGGGCATCCATTCTCCGACGACTATGAGTTCTTTTTGGCCATCGCCATTCAAGTCCGCCCAATCTAAATCGGTCACCATGCCACAATTTTCAAAGCCGCCCGCAACATCATCCGTAACATCTATAAATTTTCCGCCATTGTTCAAGAGTACCACACTTCTTGGGGTTTTGGGCCAGTTGTTAGGCACTAACCTCCCGCCGATGAATAGATCCTGGTCGCCATCGTTATCGAAATCGTATGCGGCTACACGGAGCCCTAATTCTTTGTATTTTGGCAAAATCCCCGTTGATTTTGTGAAATTGCCTTTGCCATCATTGAGGTATAATCGACACTGCCAGGCCAGATCAGTTTTGGCATCAGCCCCGCCACTTAGCAGGAATAAGTCCTGGTCGCCATCACCATCCGCATCAAAGAAAAGACCGCCATGGTCTTCGTAACCTTTGTCCGCTTGAAAAACCGCTACGGAGCTGGCCTGGAAACCTCCTCCTGGCTTTTGGAGGTACACACCACAGGGCTGGCCTCCTCCATTTCCGACATAAAAATCCTCCAGTCCATCGCCGTTAACATCGCCCTTCGCTGAGATTGGGCCAAGATCGGTGATGCTCCAAATGTTGAGCAACCAGGTTTCAAACTCGCTAATGGGATTTTCTTGATGGATAAAACCGAGCCCCATACTAGCTGCGTTTTTTTCTGAAAACAGGGTAGGGGCAGAAGGGGCGGGAGGAACCAAGTGGGCAATATAGCCACTGGCGTCTGACCACTTGAGTTGAAGGCGCTGGTTTGTTGGGACATTGGTCAGGGTCTGCATTTTGCCATCAGGCCATCGAATGCTAAGTTTATCTACCTGCGTAGCCTGGCCCATTCCAAAATGGATAAGATGCTCTACAGAGGAGAAAATACCGTGATTCGGATTGAGCTCTTGATACTGCTTAATTCCTTGATATTCAATTAATACAGAGGCCCCTACTGCAAAAGGATTGGCTGGACTACCTTGTAGCTTAGCTTGAAGATAATTGCCCCCATTTTGCTCTCGCGTGAGATTTTTGTAAACAAAAGCAGGCTCTTCGAGGTTGCTGACCACCAAATCCAGATCGCCGTCGGCATCAAAATCAGCCCAGGCGCCTCCGCTTGACCAGGAGCCAGGCATCGTCATCCAGTCGCCGCTTTTATCCTCAAACTTCCAATCGCCCTGGTTTTGGTACACGAGGTTGCGCACTTTGTATTCGGCAAATTTATTAAGGAACGGTACCACGTTTTTGTCTTTGCTACTCATTACCTTATTCAATTCTGGAAGCACAAAATCAGTGTAATCCCTGTTCGTCACTTCTTTTCTATACCCGTTGGCAACATGAATATCTTTCAGGCCATCATTGTCCAGATCTGCGAGCAAACAGCTCCAAGACCAGTCTGTTTTGTAGAGACCTGCCAGGCAAGCGATATCACTGAAAGTGCCATTCCCATTGTTATGCTGGAGTACGTTTCGAGCCACAGCCCTGAAATAACCATATTTTTCCAAGACAACATATCGAGTAAGTGTGTTGCTATTATTGAGCAACTTTTGCCGATAGTTTGTCATCGGAAACATATCCATGCTTAGTACATCCATTCGCCCATCATTATCGAAATCATTCACGTCAATGCCCATCGAACTACTACTGCCATGACGGAAATATTTGTTGATTTGATCGGTAAAACCGCCCTTTTGGTTGTTGATGTAAAGATTGTCCGGGTGAATAAAATCATTGCCAACATATACATCCGGCCATCCATCGCAATTGAAATCGGTCACGGAAACGCTTAGCCCAAATCCTAAATTTTGAACACCAACGGCTTTGGAACTGCTGACAAATTTTCCGCCTTCGTTTTTGTAGAAATTGTCCTCGTCATACTTTTCCCTCGGAACCAGGTCTGGAATAGGTGTTTTGCCATCTGCGGCGTGTTTTAGTCCAATTTGATGAGAACGGCCAAGGTTAGTAGGGTGGTTGATTACATAAGCATCCAGGTCACCATCGTTATCGTAGTCAAAAAAGTTTGCACCGGAACATGGGCTGGTATCATCTAGCCCATAAGCCTTCGCTTGTTCTGTAAACGTGAGGTCTTTATTGTTGATGAATAATTTCCCTACCCTTCCTTTTTCGTCAGGCCCGGCTCGGCACACAAAAAAGTCCAGCCAGCCATCCGCATTTACGTCAACAGCCGTCACAGAAGTTTCAAATCCTTCATCACTGGCTACACCTGCGGCATCTGTAATATCCTTAAACTTGAAATTACCTTGATTCAGGTACAGACAGTTTTTTCCATTGGTGCTGACAAAATAAAGATCCGGAAGATTGTCATTGTTAATGTCTGCTACGGCAACGCCACCACCATTGTATTGGTTGATGTTCACAATTACATTGTGCTCGTTATCTTCCTTGATAATATTCTGAAAATCAATACCTGTTTCGCCCGGAGCAAGCAACTGTAGCCGTGGGTTTTTAGCCGTCAGGGTCGGTTCAGCCCCCGAATGCTCCTTTAAGTCTACACCGCCGGCAGTATCTCGAACCACCAAAAAGTAGTAGGCTATACAGGCCAAAGCAAAAAGGCTCAGCATCCAAATCAGGTATTTTCGGCGTGCAGAAGTGCTTTTAGCCTTTAAGGCCGCCGCAGGAGGAGGCTTAATTGGACGATTTATCTTTTTGCTCATAACTATTTTGTTCAGGTTCTATTCCTGCATTTAGGAACGCGGTTAGAATAAAGGTACAATTTTGGCGGCTTTATTTTGCTTCTGAGTTCTTGGGATTGCTCATCGATTTTTTAGTCCCACTAAACGCCCTCCTCACGCCTTGATAGAGGCAAAATCGACACCCCAAAAGTGTACCTTTATTCCAACCGCGTTCCTTAGAAAAATTACTGCACAGGACTTTTACCTGTTGAAGCGCCTAGTTCGAAAACTTGCAGGGCACTATGATTGTTGGCTACTATGAAAATCTTCTTACCGCCAGCGCCCTTAAGCATCGCCAGATCACGCGCCTCGCGCATCGCCCAAAAGCCGCTTTGAAGGTTATTGACCCAGCTGAAATTGCCTTTTCCGTCGCCAGCAAGGAACACGCCATTGCCTGCATCGCAGCGACCACCTTCTACTTCAAGTTGATATTTATTGCCCGCCATAAGCAGATCCAGATGGCCATCGCCATTGAGGTCTTCTGCTACAATGCCTTGAATCGTAGAGGCTTGGACTTGAATTGGGAGACTACGGCGCACAAATTTTCCGCCCTGGTTTTCCCACCAACAAGTTTCGAGCGTGTAGGCAACCAGATGCAGGGCTTGTTCAAGTTCTTTGTCAGACCAAATGTCTTCGACGGTGGCCACAGCATAATCCTTGGCATAAAGGAATTTTTTCTTGAGGCTGGGAATTTGCTTCATGATCACCTCTTTTTGTACCAGCGGGTAATTATTTTTGCCCTCATACATGGTCACGATGGGGTCAAGGGTGCCATTATTGTCAAAGTCTTTGGCGTAACAACCCAGTGGGCCATTTTCACTGGCAGTAAAACGGGTATTCAGGCCAAAATTGCCTGTCACAAGATCAAGATCACCGTCTCCATCCAGATCTGCCAATTGGAGGCGGTGCCACAATCCATTGCTTTTGCCGAGGCCAAATTTTTCGGTGACGTTGCTGAGTTTGCCATTCACCAGCTTAAATATGCTCACGGGCATCCATTCCCCCACCACGATGAGCTCTGCTTGTCCATCTTTGTCCAAGTCGGCCCAGGAAAGATCCGTAACCATACCACATTGGGCAAAATCTCCACCCACTTCATTCGTCACGTTTACCAGGCGATTTCTGTCGTTGCGCAGCACATAACTGGGGGGGGGTAAAGGCCATTTTTGTGGCGTCACACGACCTCCAATGAAGATATCCTGATCGCCGTCGCCGTCATAGTCAAATGCCGTGACGCGCATGCCCACCGTTCGGATATCGGGCATGCTGGCTAAGTTGGCGCGCAAAAAATTGCCTTTTCCATCCATGTTGAGAAACAGACGACTTTGCCAAGCTATACTGGAAGAGTCCAATAGTGCCTCTACGCCGCCACTCACAACCAGTAAATCCTGATCACCATCCAGGTCGAAATCAAAAAAGACGGCACCTTGATCTTCGTATTCTTTTTGGTTAATCCAAAGTGGTTTGCAACTGGAGTTAAACTTGCCATCGGCCGTTTGGATATAAAGCGCTGCAGGACTGGCAAAGGCATTGCCTACATAAAAATCATCCAAACCATCCCCGTTTACATCTCCTTTGGCTGTTAGTGGCCCGAGGTCGGATTCATACCAAGGCATCAGCGGAAAGGCCTCAAAGTCGATATGTTTGTTCTCTTTGTGCACAAAATCAACGCCAAAGGTGGCCGTTTTCTCCGTCATCAGGGTTGTAACCGGAACGTCTGGCACCAGCGTCGGGATATTCCCGGCAGCGTTTTTCCAATCCAGTTGTAGTCTTTGATTGGTGGGTACATTGGTGAGTACCTGGGTTTTTCCATCCGGCCACCGAACACTAAGCTTTTCAACCTGCGCCACTTTATCCATACCAAAATGAATGAGGTGTTCAGAGCAAGAGAAAATGCCCCGATTGGGACTGATTTCCTGAAATTGTTTTTTCCCGTTCTCGTATTCAACCAGCACAGAAGCACCCACAGCAAATGGATTTTGAGGACTTCCATACAGTTTGGCCTGAAGGTAATTTCCTATGTTTTCTTCGCGGCTGAGGTTTTTGTAAATGAACGCAGGGTCTTCCAGGTTGCTGATTACCAGGTCCAAATCGCCATCTGCGTCCAGATCGCTCCAGGCTGCGCCGCAAGACCAGGTAGATTCCATAGTAGCCCAGTCGCCGCTTTTATCTTCAAATTGCCAGTTGCCTTTATTTTGATAAATGAAGTCCCGAAGTTTATAGGTTGGAAGGGCATCCAAAATCATTTTGATCTTGGTGTATTGATCGCCAGGCAAGGGATTAACCTTGTTTTTGATATCAGGAAGGAGGAATTCAAAATAATCGCGATGCCCTATTTCACGGCGATAGCCGTTCGCGATATACATATCTCGATAGCTGTCATTGTTGAGGTCTAGTTGGAGTCCGCTCCAAGACCAGTCGGTTTTAAATACACCCGCCATGCAGGCGACTTCACTAAATGTTCCGTTTCCATTGTTGCGCTGCAGTACATTGTGGGTTACCGGTTCAAAATAATTGTTTTGAACCATCGTGAGATATTTACTCAAGGTATTTGCAGTGGCAATCAGCTTGTTCCGTCTATTGGTAGCAGGAACCATATCCATCGCAAAAATGTCAACCAAGCCATCATTATCAAAATCGCTCAAGTCCGTCCCCATGGTACTCAAGGAGGTATGTCGGAAAAAACTAGCTAATTTGTCTGTGAAAGTGCCTTTTCCAGAATTGATGTACAATCGATCGGGCTGGAGAAAGTCGTTGCCAACGTAAATATCCTGAAAGCCATCGCGATTAAAATCAGAAATGGATACACTGAGGCCAAAGCCTAAATTCCAAATGCCGGATTCTTTTGAAACATCCGCAAAACCTGTTTTCCCGCTAGCCGGGGTACCGTCATTGCGGTAATAGCGGTCTGTTTCATTCGGTTGTTTTGGCGAAAGGTTAGGTTCTGGTCTCCCATTTCCGTCGTGCGTCACGTCAATTTTACTCGCTAATTTCAGATCGGTCGGGTAATTGAGTACATAACAATCCAGGTCTCCATCAGTGTCGCCATCAAAAAAAGCCGCGCCAGAGCTTGCACTGATACAATCCAGCCCATACTCCTTGGATCGCTCGGTAAAAGTCACGTCCCCATTGGGGGATAGTCCATTGCTGATAAAAAGTTTATTTCGACGCAGTTCATCGTCCTTGGGACCGCCACGGCACACATAAAAATCGAGGAATCCATCTGCATTGATATCTACAGCCGACACGGCAGTTTCGAAGCCGTCTTCAGAACCAATACCGGAAGTTTCGGTAATGTCTTTGAACTTCATGTTGCCCTGATTGAGATAAAGCCGGTTTTTTCCGTTCGAACAGACAAAATAGATGTCTGGAAGATTATCGTTGTTTACGTCTGCGATGGCCACCCCTCCACCATTGTAAATGTTGATGTTGGTGGTGATGTTGTTTTCGGCGGTTTCTATGATATGATTTTGAAAATCAATCCCGGTTTCCTCCGCACGCAGCAATTGGAGGATCGGATTTTTAGCCGTAAGGGTTGGCTCTCCGTCATTTATTTTATCGGGCATATACCCTGGGCCGTTCTTTGGCCAGAATTTCCAGGCTGCAAAGGCGCCAACTAAAGCCAAAACAAGCACGATGAGCAGGATGCCAAAGCGTTTGGGTGATTTTGCAGCGGATGCCTTTGCAATAGATGCCTTAGCAGCAGGTACTTGGGTCTTTTTACGCATAATTTGGTAGCACGAAATTTAATCAAGGTAAGGAGCACTCCGCCAAATGGCGCGCAAAAGTAGGGCAAAGCTCAAAGATTAGATAATACAGATTTTCAAAAGTTGGAAACAAGTGGTCTGCGCGGGTGCATTTCAAATTGTCGTGCCGGATACAAGAATAAATCGATTGGTTGAGTGTTTTTGATTTCCGATTTTTGATCACATGAATTTTGGATAGCTACAGTTAAAAAGACCAATTAAGCCGCATAGCGGCGACATTCTGGTAGCACCAGCGTTAAATTTTTTCGGAACGGCGTAGCCGTGGCATTATTCCGGCATAAAAATGCCACGGCTACGCCATTTCTATCCTCTATAAAAATGTCACGGCTACGCCGTTTTTGCTTAGGGTACTACGTATATATAAGGTGTAGCCAGATTTTGGCATCAACTTCATTGAGCTCACCCTCCAACCCAGAAGAAATCAACCGTTTGCTCCCAAAAACTACCTTTAAAACATTTAACACCCAATACTTAGAAAATAATTAGAAGAAGACTTGCAACTAATTCGTATCTCTTGCTACATTTGCCCATCCTTTCTAAGAAGAGGTCAATTTTTAATCCGTTTACCGATTATATACTCATGAGCGAAGTTGGTCTCGCCCCGAATTCTCGGGGTCGAGCTGGTCAAAGTCCCCTTCGGATCTTCTCCTTTCCCTCCTCCCGCTCTTTAGCGTTTGCATCCCACAGTTCAGTAAATGTCTTTCACATTTTTGCGATGGATATTTTATCAGTTTAGGCTTCGTCTGGCATGATTGTTGTTAATCTTAACACAGCATTGTCAATGTAAAACCTGACCGATTGTTAATCCTGCTCGACTTGTCGAGTTTTTGTTTTATCCCGTTAGTAGTATCTCATGCAAAGAAACTGTACATCATTTTCTTTTTCTTCATAGTACAAAAGCATTGGTTTCAAGGGCATAGCACCTTGTACCCAATGCTTTTTTTTACGAAATTTTACCCCGAATTAACCTATTACGCTTACTACATTAATTCACCTAATTTTTTTTCATCACAAATTTTAACGACATGAAAAGAATGAATCTCATTCGCGCCGCACTTTTCGCAGTGTGCGCATTCATGGGCACCATGAGCCTTTCGGCACAAACTTGGGGTTCCGTTGCGCAAGCAAAAGAAACCGTCCAATCCGAATTGTTCCTATTGTCTCAAGTGCCCTCTGTACCACCACAACCTGTGGCTGGTACTCAACAAGAAGCTATGGTACGAGAGTATTCCTCGCATGGCTGCCCTGATTGCTTCCTGAAGCAGATCAAAAGAGAGTTTCTGCAAAGAACTCAACGTAAACTCCTTTTAGGCGCTACCGATGTAGGTGTTGCTGTGGAAGAAGTACGTGCAGGTTTGGTCGCTGGTGCGGTCAACAATCCTGAACTGTTGGCTACTATCCAGCAAGTGTACATTTACATGGATTCAAAATTCTGATCCTAATTCCTTTTTACTCACTCTTTTCTTTTTAAGTTTCAACTTAAATCGTAGTCTTTCTCATGAAAAGAAGATTTATTACTTCCCTTAAATGTCTCCTTGCCGGGGTACTTATGGTGACTGGGTTTACTGCTGCTAACGCACAGTTCACCTCCGCCACTACAGGTACAGTTACTGGCGATGGAACAGTTTATTATTTTCCTGGCCAGGTTAACACCTTCAATTTTTCGGTCAGCATCACCCAAGCAGGTACCTGGACTGAATGGGTTGACAATATCCAGTTCACCTTCCCTGCGGGCATGAATACTGTTGCCCCTACTACAGGCCCGTCTCCTTGGGCTGGCTGTGGTGCTGGTCAAGGTGACCAGACTGCATTAGGCACTAACCTAATCGCCTGGCGCGATCCTGGTTTCCCGGGAGAGTCATTCTGTGGGCCATTCGATCCTGGTACCTATAATTTCAGTATTCGGGTGAATATCCCTGCTGGAACTACGGGTCCACTTACAGTTAACTCGGTGGTACGAGGTGATGGTCAGTTCAGAAACTGGGGTGGTTTTACCACTTCAATCAGCCAAAACCTTGTTTTCGAACAATTCATTCCTTGTGCCCTCTCTTGCCCAGGCAGCCAGTTCTTCAACTTGGATCCTGGTGCTTGTACACAAGTGGTGAACTACAATGTATTCTCTACAGGTATTTGTTTGATCACAGGTATCACGTCTTGCTTTGTTGGCACTTATGCGCCAAGCAGTATTGATAACTGGCAAGCTGACTTCTCTAGCTTCCCGAATACAGCTGATGGTGTTGACGTTGGTCCACCAGATCCGACCGGACAAATTCAATTCTCGCCCGATGGTTGCGAATTGGAAATTACGTCTTCTTCATCCGTCAGCGGATGGTGTCACAATGGTGTGGGTTGGGATATCGGCAATGCTGCGCCTGTTATGGTTCAGTTTGACTGGGCCTTCGATCCAGGTGGTTCAGGCGGTGTTGACCAATTCGAATATGCGATTGGTTCACCCGGCAACGGCTTGAATAATGGTCAGAACAACTGGTGCGGTAATCCTGTGGGCTACTGGACTCAGGTGACTCCATTCTTGAATCCGAATCCTTCCAACGGTACGATCGTTTTGAACTTGCCAGCAAATGCTTCCCTTTCTTTTGCGGTAGCTGCGCCACAGTTCTTACAAGGTATCCAGCCAGGTGTGGCTACGATTTCCAATTTCCAGTTTATTGGAATTGCCCCTGCTAAAGTGGTACAAGACTCTGGTTTGCCTAGCGGTTCTGAGTTTCCAATTGGAACTACGAAAAACTGCTTCAGCATTGATGTAAACCCTGCTGGCCCTTCTCCGAATGACCTTAGCTGCTGCTTTGATATAGTAGTAGCAGAATTCCCGAATCCAATTTCTTCCCTGATCTGTCATGATCTGGTGCATGTTTCTTTGGACGAAGATTGCAACTACTGCCTTGGTGCAGATGGCGTACTTGAAGGTGGCCCATATCGATGCTATGATGACTACATCGTAGAAGTAGACAAAACACTTCCTTTCGGCAACG
>JBBQLD010000140.1:0-10070 GCA_038327555.1 Chitinophagales bacterium | reverse complement strand
AATCAGACCAATATCTCTACCCGTGGTCTTGATCCGCACAGAGGCTGGGAATTCAACATTCGCGCCAATGGCATGCTGACGAATTCCGATATTTATGGCTATCCGGCCAGCCATTTTAGCCTACCCATGGAAGCCATTGGACGCATCGAATTGGTACGCGGAACAGGGGCTTTGCAGTACGGCGCTCAGTTTGGTGGGATGCTCAATTATGTGCTTAAAACACCGGACACGACCAAAGCCATTGGTCTGGAGAGTATTAATTCGCTTGGGTCTTACGGCCTTTTAAGCAGTTATAATGCGATCGGCGGTAAAATTGGCAAGTTTCAATACTACGCATTTTACAGCAAACGAGTGTCCAATGGTTACCGCAAAAACAGTGATTCTGAATATGATGGGCAAGGGGTCTTATTGACATATTCGGCTTCAGAAAAAGTTACCCTGAAGGCAGAGTTTCTGCGCTCCAACTACCGCTATCAAATTCCTGGCCCGCTTACCGATGCCATGTTTGAGGCCGACCCGCGCCAATCCACCCGTGCCCGCAACTATTACAGCCCGGAAATCGTAGTGCCTTCGGTGTCTTTGGACTGGAAAATTAGCCCAAATACACGCTTGAGTTGGACCGCTTCCTCCATATTGGGCGAGCGACGCAGCGTACAATTTGACCGCACGGCCAATATCGCAGATGTCATTAATCCGGCTACCCTGAACTATGCCGAGCGACAAGTTGATATAGACGGGTTCAATAGTTATAACACAGAATTGCGACTATTACATAGCTATTTCCTTTTCGGACAACAATCTTCCATAGCGGCAGGCGTACAATACATCCACAATGACCTGAATCGCCGACAACAAGGCAAAGGCAGCACGGGCACTGATTTTGACTTGTTGATTGATCCAGTCGGGTGGGGGCGTGATCTGCATTTGAAAAGCCGGAATATTGCCTTTTCAGTGGAAAATAAGTTTCAGGTTGCCTCAAATTTCTCGGTTAGTCCAGGGATTCGCTACGAGTTGGGCAATTCTAAACTATCTGGCACAACCACCTATTACGACGACGACAAAGACTTGCCCAACACCATCCATCGAAATTTTCCACTTTTGGGGATTAATACAGAATATACCCTCAGCAAGCGACAATCGCTGTACGCAGGTTTTTCGCAGGCTTACCGCCCAGTCATTTTTAAGGACATTATTCCCGGCAATATCTATGAAAAAGTGGATAAAAACCTGAAAGATGCTTTTGGCTACAATGCAGAACTAGGTTGGCGTGGGGCAGCAGGCAACTTTAAATGGGATCTGGGCGCATTTGCCTTGCAATACAATAATCGGCTGGGCAATCTCGCGCAATACGATGCTGATATTGATACATTCGTACTTTATCGCACCAATATCGGCGATTCGCGCACCTGCGGGCTGGAGTTGTTTGCAGAATATGGCTTCAATCTTGGCGAGGAAGTTTTTGCCAGCATTTTTAGCTCGACGTCCTATTTCAATGCCAGGTACCAGGGGGATTCCATCCGAATCAACGGCAAAGAGAACCGAAGCATCAAGGGCAAAAAAGTAGAAAGTGTGCCTGACATTATCAGCCGAAACGGCTTGAATATTCGATTTAAAAAACTCAGTATTTCACTCTTGTACAGCTACACGGCGGAGTCTTTTGCCGACCCTTTGAATACCCCTGAACCCTCTGCCACAGGGGCGGTTGGTTTGGTTCCTGCTTATGGATTGCTGGATTTGAATACGTCGTTTCGTTACCGCAATTTCGTGCTTCGATTCAATGTAAACAACCTGCTGAATGAGCAGTATTTCACCAAACGGCCTACTCTTTACCCTGGAGCGGGTGTTTGGCCTTCAGATGGGAGGAGCTTTGTGGTTACGGTTGGGGTTCGGAATTTTTAAACGGCTATCTTTTTCCGGCAATATCTGCCACAATCCGCTCCGCATGTACCCTGGAGTTTTCAATAAACCAAACATGGGTATCCATGCCGCCACAGATTACCCCAGCCAGGTAAAGCCCCGGTAAATTGCTTTCCTGTGTCTCCGGATTATAGCTTGGGTAGCGTTTTTCATCGTTGGAAAGTTGGACTCCAATGCGTTCCAGGAACTCGAAATTGGGCTGATACCCCGTGGCGATGATGACAAAATCATTGTCTATCGTCATGCGGCCTTCCGGGGTTCGAATATCTACCGATTTGTCCCGAATTTCTAGCAATTCAGAACTGTAATGCGCCTGAATTGAGCCTTCTGCGATGCGATTCACGATATCTGGTCGGGCCCAGTATTTCACCCGGGAGCCGATCTCCGGGCCACGTATGACCATCGTTACCGCTGCTCCCTTGCGCCAGGTTTCGAGTGCTGCATCCACAGCGGAGTTATTGGCGCCTACAATCAATACTTTTTGGCGATAATAGGAATGCGGTTCGCTGTAATAATGGGTCACTTTGGGTAGGTTTTCTCCAGGAATGTTGAGCCGTGTAGGCAAGTCGTAGAAACCCATGGCCAGCACAACATTTTTACTGCGATACTCGCCTTTTTCGGTGCTTATTCGATAATTTGGATTTTCGGGCACAATGGCCGTCACCTTTTCAAACAAGTGCAGCTTTAGTTGATTGGATTCTGCTACCCGCCGGTAATATTCCAAAGCTTCATTCCGGGTAGGCTTGACGTTGTTGGATACAAAGGGCACATGGCCGATTTCTAAACGATCGGAGGTAGAGAAAAACGTCATGTTGACCGGGTAACGGTACAGCGAGTTGACGAGGGTGCCCTTCTCCAGAATTAGATAGTTCAATCCTGCTTTTTGAGCCGCCAAGCCACAGGCCAGGCCGATGGGCCCGCCGCCGATAATTAGAAGATCGTAAGTCATGTTTGTCCTGTTTTCAATGCCCGCAAACGCACTTAGTTTCCAAGCAAGTATGCCCGGCACCTGCAGCGCCCGTCTCTCCGCCCGGTCTTTCAAACCAGAATTTGCCGCGTTTGGTGTTGTAGTTGCCAATTTCGTTCAAGGTTTCAGCGTCGTAGAGTCGGCCATTTACCATAACGTAACGCACAGATTCTGAGTTTTGAATATTTTCCAGGGGGTTTTTGTCCAACACCACAAGATCGGCAAGTTTGCCCACTTTGAGCGAACCGATTTCAGCATCCATGCCCAGGCTTTTCGCGCCATTGAGGGTTGCGCAACGCAGGGCTTGCAGGTTGCTCATGCCGCCTTGTTGGAGCATCCAAAGTTCCCAATGCGCGCCCAAGCCGTTGAGTTGGCCATGCGCACCGAGGTTAATGTTTACACCCGCATCCTGTAGTTTTTTGCAGGATTTGGAGGTCAGGATATAGCCGTTTTGGTACTCCTCCTCAGGGGCTTTTGTGACGTGACGGCTGCGCTCCATGACCACATGGCGTGGGGTGAAATTCAAGAGTCGCTGCTTGGCCCACACATCGGTATTTTGATACCAATAGTATTCGCCATTGAGGCCGGCATAGTTGACGATAAGCGTGGGGGTGTTGTGCGTCTGGGTTTTGCTCCACATCGTGATCACGTCGTTATACAAAGGTGCAACTGGCACATTGTGCTCGACGGTGGTGTGTCCGTCCACAATTTGAGTCATGTTGTGGGCAAAGAATGAGCCGCCTTCTGGCACCACCTGCATACCCAATTCCCGGGCAGCGGCCATCACTTGCTGGCGTTGTTCGCGGCGGGGCTGGTTGTAACTTTTTACCGAAAATGCGCCCCAGGCTTTGGTGCGGCGCAAAGCCGAGCGCGCATCCTCCAGGGAGTTGATGGTGGCCTTAAAATCGCCTTCCGCACCGTAAATAATCGTGCCGGTGCTAAACAAGCGCGGCCCAACCATACGGCCCGATTTGAGCATTTCGGAATGGCTGAATGCCATCTCGGAATTGGACGAAGGATCATGCATGGTCGTAACCCCGTAGGCGAGGTTGGCGTAATATTCCCACTGTTTTTGAGGACTTAGGCCAAACCTGAAATTACCGCTGTGCGCATGGGCATCGATCATTCCCGGAATAATGGTTTTGCCCGCACAATCAATGATTTTGGATTTATCCACCCGAAACTTCGCGGCCTGATATTCTGCTTGCGAACCCACAAATGTAATTTTATTGCTTTCCACCACCATCACGCCGTTCTCGATGACCCGGTCACCTTCCATCGTGATGATACGAGCACCTTCGAATACTACTGCCCCCGTAGGAACATCAGTTTTAAAGCTCAATCCAATTTTGACTCCTGTGGTATCCAGTGCAGGCAAAGAATCCAGCGCACCGGGCAGGAATGCAAAACGCTCGTTCAAGTCAATCGTGAAATACTCGTCACCAAGCGTATAGTGCAATTGTTTGGAATCGGCTGTCCATTGCAGGTTGTAGCCCGCATCGCGACTGACGAGGGCAACCGGAACCGCCCCCATACTTCCGCTCACTTCGAGGGTTTGACCCGGCATCGGCATGGCACATACGTACGCCTTGTGCAGCTCAGCAAAAGCCAACCACTTTCCGTTTGGCGAGACCGTCCATTGATTGGCATATTTGCCTTTGGCGAGTATTTTTTCGTCCTGGCCATTCAGGTCAAAAGCACGGAGTGACTTATCCAGGGCGCCGAAAAGATTGCCGCCAGTGGTCACAAAAATACGAGTGCCATCGGGTGAGAAGCATGGGTTTTCGCCGGTTTCAGTGACGAATTTCAAGTTAGTTCCATCAGCATCCATGATATAAATACCGGGCTTATTGCAATTGGTAAAGCCAAGCTCATCGTCGCCGCCTTGTTTGCGAAAAACGATTTTTTTGCCATCTGCGGAAAAGGCCGGAGTACGGTAAATTCCTCTGGAGAGTTTAAACGTTTCGAGGAATTTGGTTTCCAAGTCCATTTTTTGGATTTTGCCCTGATTCTCGTCGTTCCAGGTTACAAATACGAGCTGCGTTCCATCTTTTGAAAAAGCGGGCTCAAACTCGAATAGCCGTTGGTTTTTGGTCAAAAGTTCGGGTTTCCCCTCCGGTAGATTTTTTTGGTATAATTGCCCATTGCTGTTGAAAACCAGCAGTTTGCCATTGGGTGCAGTAATCGCCTGGCGAATGGCATGAGACGTGAAATTTTCTTCAAAAACAGGTTGTTTGCTGCGTTGCGTTTCGGCTAATTTGGTTTTTACGTTGCAGATAAAGGGAATGTCTTTTATCGTTTTCATCCCTAAGTATCGGTTGTCCATGTCATCATTCATCTTCAAGCGCCAATCCAGGGTGATCTGCTTAATTTTACCACCCGCCCAAATGGCAACGGTCATTTTGGGATTGGCGGGATCATTGTCTGGCATCCAGGCAAAACCCGGATAACACCCAAATGTAGTCCAGGCCTCCTGCTGATCCTTGTCTAATCCGTCATAGATGGGGTATTCTTCCCCCGTGGCAAGGTTTTGCACCATCAAAACGGTTTTTACGCCGATACGCCGCAGGAAAGCCAGCCATTTTCCATCCCGGCTTATTTGTGGCCGGCAAGCTCCGCCCGAGCCGCCCGTCACATCTTCCACCTTTCCTTCCACCCGGTCGTAACGACGCACAGCAAAAATCTGCGTATTCGGGTTTTTGTTGTACTGGAAAAACCCGCCCCCATACATATCCTCGGCGAAATACACGTATCGTCCATCGGGTGAAACAGAAGGTTCGTTTACGTCTTGCTGGTCGTTTTTACGCTTTGTAAGTTGAATGCCTTCGCCACCGGACAGGTGGTACATCCAGAGCTCACCGGCGCCTAAAGAACGCTGGCTGGTAAAGTGCTTGCGCGCCACAACGTATTCATTGTCAATCCAGACAGCATTGTTAAGCAGCCGAAAACTTTCTTTGGTGATTGCTTTTGCTTTGGATCCGTCGGCGTTCATGTACCAAATATTATCGCCGCCACCGGCATCGCTGGTAAAGGAGATTTTGGAACCGTCTGGCGAAAAACGAGGCTGCACTTCCCAGGCCAGGCCCTGTCGAATGCAAGTAGCAGTGCCGCCAGAAACAGGCATGGTGTATATATCGCCAAGCAAGTCGAACACGATGGTTCTTCCATCGGGACTTACGTCAAGACACATCCAAGTCCCTTCATTCGTGGTGAATTCTACCTCACGGTAGGGCAGGCCGCCGGAAGGATTGGATACATCCCATTTTGGTTTTTCTTGCGCAAAAAGGGAGATTTGGAGGAGCGTGAAGACGGCAAGTAGCAAGGAGCGGTTCATGTTTTTCATAATTTTGAGCGGCATAAATACAGCCTTTTACGGACATGGAGCGAAAGATAGACGAGTGGCAAAGGCTCAACCGTCATGGTCGGGTATAGGCTTTTAAAATGCATGCTGAAAAGCTCATGGTTTTCAGCGAAATTTGTGCTTCGCGTTGGGTGCATTCGAGTGTTTATCCTAGAGATTACGTAGGACTTTCTACTTTTGCAATTTGTCATGTCGCAGCGAAGCGTAGACATCTACACAACCCAGGCGCTGTTTAGAATCCCTTGTCAAGGAGATTCCGATAAATTTGGGTTGTGTAGATGTCTGCGCTTCGCTGCGACATGACAAATCGCGGGCAAAAAATTTGATGAATTTCAAAAGGGACAAAGTAGAATTAAGTCAACGAAATTGCCCTAAAGAGGAGTTTAATCCGTCGAAAGCATAACTTAATGAATAACAAACAATTATCCACTCTATTCGGAATAAACTCCCCAACATGCGCTTAGGCCATTTATCAGCCAACTATCCAAAAAAA
Source organism: Chitinophagales bacterium (assembly GCA_038327555.1). Taxonomy (GTDB): domain Bacteria; phylum Bacteroidota; class Bacteroidia; order Chitinophagales; family Saprospiraceae; genus M3007. Next base: position 3,332 of record JBBQLD010000140.1, on the reverse strand, counting down.
TGCAAAAATTCTTCGCTTTTTTAAAGCAGTTCATCAATTTCTTCCGCACGCACGGCGACGATGAGCGGAGCCTGATGGACAAAATGCGCGATAAGTACCGGCTCGTGATCATGAACGATGATACCTTCGAGGAGGTCACGTCCGTGAAACTCACGCCATTGGCTGTGTACATTGGAATTAGTACGCTCATTGTCGGAACGGCCATTTTGGTTACCATGCTGATCATTTGGACCCCCTTGAAGCGGTACATTCCCGGATACGGCGATTTCACACGCGACTCTGAGATTGCAGAGCTGACGGGTAAGGTAGCCAATATGGAAAATGAAATTGAAGCGACCCGCCGCTACAACGAAAACATTAGAAATATCCTGACCGGCAATATGGAAAGTATGACGGAGGAAGCAGTCAAAAAACAAGGTCAGCCCGAAAACCCGGCGGATACGATGCCCAAAGACGTAGATCGTATCCCGGAGGACGAAAAACTGCGCTCTGCAGTCGCTACTGGCACGTTTACTTCAGACCCCAAGGCCCTCGCTGCGCCGCTTACCAGCCTTTCACGCGAAGTTCCGCTGGAACAATTGTTCTTCATGCCCCCGGTGAGCGGGGAGATTACGGCCAAATTTGATTTGTCAAAAAGTCACTTTGGAATCGATGTGGCAGCACCCAAAAACACGGCCGTGAAAGCTGCCGCTGATGGCGCGGTTATCTCCGCAGGGTATACCGTAGAGACCGGCTACAGCATTGCTGTACAGCACCCGAATAACGTGGTTACGATTTACAAACACAATTCCGTGTTGCTTCGTCGCGAGGGGAATAATGTGAAAATAGGCGAGGCCATCGCCATTATTGGAAACTCTGGCGAAAATACATCCGGGCCGCACATACACTTTGAACTATGGCACAAAGGGCGCGCTGTTGATCCGGCCTTGTATATCAATTTTAAGTAACCCGCTGTCCGCCAGGCAATACCCGAATCAGTGCGATCGCCAAAAAGGTCAAACTGGCAATCATGGTCGTAAGCATGGGGGCAACGAATATGGGGTGTGCCAAACTGTGCCAATAGCCCAATTTTCCACAATAGTCCATCACCAGCACATGCGCGAAGTAGATCCCAAAACTCGCTGCTGAAAAATCTCGCTCAATATCCAAAAGCGGTTTGCTATTGAAGGCCGTTTTGGCCAACAAGAACCAGCCAATGGCCGAAATAGCCACATTAGGCGTCAGATAATCGTAGAAATAGACATTCGTGTGGCCATTCCAGAAAAAAGTATTGATGATGTAAGAAGACAACATCGTAGCGGCCGTCCCCACCACAATCAACAACCAGGGAGTGTAAGTATGAACTATGAAGTATGAAGTATGAGGTATGATGTATGAACTATGAGGTATGATGTATGATGTATGAGGTATGATGTTTTTATCGGGATCATTTTTACTGGGATCATTAGGTAGTTCATACTTCATAGTTCCTAGTTCATAGTTAAGAGTTACTCTGTTGCCAAGGAAATAGCCCATCACGAAGTAGCCGCAGTTGTTGCTAAAAAGCTCAAAGTAGATGCCGATGGGCATTTGTGCGAAGACTGCCAGGGCCTTATAAATCCAGGTTCCAATAGACCACATCACGAAGAAGTACAAGAAATCCTGATTCGAAGCCGTGCGCACCCAAGGCCGTAGAATTGGATACACCAAATACAGGCCGATAATGAGGTAAATGAACCATAAGTGATAATGCACAGGGCCAGTCACCAGGCTCTTGAGTGCGGCCCCGATAGTGGCCGGGCTGCCATTGGCCAAATACCCGTAAAGGCAATAAATAAGCATCCAGAAGATCGCAGGAATTACGACCCGAGAGAACCTGCGTTTCAGAAAATCGGGCAGCGAATAGTCTTTCCCCAACAAAAGATAGCCACTCAGCATCACGAACAGGGGAACCGCAGGGCGCGTGAGGGAGTTCCAGAAATTACCAGACCACCACCAGGAGCTATTGAAATCGCTGCCCTCGCCATGGGCAATGGGTGCGGCTACGTGAATGCCGATCACCATGACCGTGGCCAGATTGCGCAGGCGGTCAGGCCAGGGCGAAAGGCTGGTAGATTTGACGTGTCCACCCTCAGGCGGATAAATTGGCGTGTTTGCAGGGTCGTCTGTTAGTACTTGTTTGAGCATACTTTTAAAAGGGCAGGCTCTAAGGTAGTGCGTATCTTATATTTGCCAAAAATATCCGATAGAAGATGAGCAACAAAACCGCAGTAATTACTGGCGCGACCAAAGGACTAGGGCGTGCTATTGCTGAAATATTCGCCCAAAATGGCTTTGATCTTTGCGTTTGTGCGCGTACAGAAGCTGATTTAGAAGCGATGGAACTAGACTGGGCCACTCAATTTCCAAACCAAAGACTGCACACGTTTGCTGCTGATGTGAGCAAAAAGCCGGAAGTGCTTGAGTTTGGCGCATTTGTACGAAGCATTTGGCCAAAACTTGATGTGCTGATCAACAACGCTGGCGTTTTTTTGCCGGGCAAAATTTCAGAAGAGCAGGAAGGAACCCTGGAAACCCAACTAGAAACCAACCTCTACAGTGCCTACCACCTTACTCGGGCTTTGTTGTCCATCATGATTCCGCAGGGCCGTGGACATGTTTTCAATATGTGCAGTGTTGCAAGTTTTATGGCCTACCCGAATGGCGGGTCGTACAGCATCAGCAAATTTGCACTGCTTGGTTTTTCCAAAGTGCTGCGTGAAGAAATGAAGCCTAAGGGATTGAAAGTCACGTCCATCATGCCCGGCGCGGCCTGGTCCGATTCCTGGGCTGGTGTGGATCTGCCTTATGCGCGACTGATGCAAGCGACGGATGTTGCGAAAGCGATTTGGGGCTGTTATGATATGGGTGATTCGGCAGTAGTGGAGGAGTTGGTGTTGCGGCCGCAGTTGGGGGATTTGTGATTTTGAGTTTGGTATTAGTGACAGGGGCACGAAGTCTTTGACGGTTTGTTCAGATTATTTTGAAATGAGACTAGGCGCGATGAAGGATTGTAGCGGGCTCTCCATGACTGAGGCGCAACAAAGTATCAGTTCAAAAGAGTCGAACAAACTATCAAAGACTTCGTGCCCCTGCCACTAGTGACACCAAAAAAAGTTGGGACAAAATAAAAAAATCTTTGGATGATTTGGAGATTTGAAATTAAACACTACTTTTACCCGCCTAAATTTCAGACCCATGAGCCACAGCCTCCCACACCTTTTACGATGTTGCCAGTTGCGTGAATCCAACCCGTGGGGTTGGATTCCCGCAACAGGCGACAGTAGGGTAATTGTTGTAAAAACGGGTTTTAA
>JBBQLD010000139.1:0-10070 GCA_038327555.1 Chitinophagales bacterium | reverse complement strand
CCGGTTCAACGCATTGGGTTGGAAGTTGAGCGGTGCAGGAGGCGGAGGATATTTGATTCTCGTGAGTGAGCGCCCTGTTAAAAATGCCATTCAAATCAAGATACGGAGGCGAAAAGGGATATGAAGGGCTCATAATACCTTGAGAATGAAACGATATTGCCTTGCACTAGATTTAATAGATGATGCCTCCCTCATAGCCGAGTACGAGCAATACCATCGAAATGTCTGGCCTGAAATCATAAAAAGCATCAAAGATTCAGGGATAGTTAACTTAGACATCTATCGGGTAGCCAACCGCCTGTTTATGCTGCTAGACACGGAAGAAGATTTCTCTTTCGAACACAAAAATGCGATGGATACCGAGAACCCGTAGCTGACTAATACCCCAATATCTTCAGCATAGAATCTGCATCCTGTTCTTTAAATATTTCCCAATCGACAAATTCGCCGTAATAATTTTTGTCTATCAAAATATGTTTGGGCGCTGGGATAAGGCAGTGCTTTAGCCCTCCGTATCCGCTCAAGGCCTCTTGGTAGGCGCCAGTGTGGAAGAATCCAAGATACAAGGGCTCATCCTTTCCCACATCGTAAGAGGGTAGGTAAACCTGATTGATATGTGCCTCAGAGTTATAATAGTCGGCGTTATCACAGCTAATCCCCCCAATATTAACCCGCTGATATTCCTTCTCCCAATGGTTGACCGGCAGCAAAATAAACCGCTCTTTAATCCCCCAACTATCTGGCAATGTGTTGATTAGCGAGTTATCTAACATGTACCACTCCTCTGAATCGTTCTGTTGTTTTTTGCCAATCACCGAAAAAATGGTTGCGCCACTCTCACCAACGGTGTATTTGCCAAATTCTGAATAAATATCAGGTTCTGGAACCCCTTCGCTGTCGCAGGCTTCTTTGATCATTCGCACAATTTCGCTCACCATGTAAGGATAATCGTACTCAAATCCCAGGGAATTTCGAATGGGCATTCCGCCGCCAATATTGAAGCAGGATAGGGTAGGGCAGATCTTGCGAAGTTGACAGTAGGTTTTGATGCCTTTTTTCAACTCACTCCAGTAGTATAAACTGTCTTTTATGCCAATATCCACAAAAAAGTGCAGCATTTTAAGCTCAAACTTAGGGTTTGTGGCCACTTTTTCATTATAAAAGGATATGATCTCACTTTGTCGAATTCCTAGTCTGGAGGTGTAAAACTCAAAATTTGGCTCCTCTTCCGTGGCCATACGCAGACCAATGCTATGGGTGCCTTCCGGGAGCAATGAAGTATACATTTCCAACTCCTCGGCGTTGTCAATTACGGGCAAAACATTCGTAAAGCCTTCTTTAATCAGCCCGGTAATACGTTCGGCATACTGTAAGGGCTTGTAGCCATTGTTGACAATGGTTGTGCCTTTATTAATTTTCCCTTGTTTGTAAAGCCTCCAGATCAAGTCAATATCAAAAGCCGAGGAGGTTTCTAATTGGGTACCATTTTCAAGTACTTCATTTAGAATAAAGGAAAAGTGCGAGCTTTTGGTACAGTAACAATAGATGTACTTACCATTATAATTATGTCGCTGAATCGCATCTCTGAAGAGCTTTCTTGCGGTTTGGATTTTCTCCCCAATTTTAGGCAAGAAGGTGAGCTTGAGCGGTGTGCCGTATTTTTTGATCAGTTCGTAAACATCTATCTCATTGAACAACAAGCGGTTATTTTTTAAGCTAAAACCGTCTTGTGGAAAATCAAATGTCTGTGCTACTAGGTCGTGGTAAGTGTTTTTCATTGAAAAACAGGCAGTTTCTAAAATTGGATTGTGAATAATTGTGCGCAAATGTAGTAGCTTTAATGTAAGCCAGCGCAGGAGATTTTATGGTTAGGAGGTTCTATTTGGCCGGTCTATTTAACATAATATAAATTATAGAAATAAAATCAGGCGAAAATCAAAACCCTATTGGGCGTTTGACCTTGCCTTGAATTGGTGATTTTTTCAAAGAAACCATTCTGATGGCTGTTACCGCTGCTTCTACACCTTTATTGCCATGTACGCCACCAGCCCGGTCTATTGCTTGCTGCTCGGTGTTCGTCGTGACCAATCCGAAAATATGTGGCTTGCCTGTAGTGAGTCCTAAATTCGTCAGTCCTATGGCAACCGCCTGGTTGATATAATCATCGTGGCTGGTTTCTCCCTTGATTACACAGCCCAGGCAGATCACAGCATCTACACTCTGTTGACTATTTAAGATACGAGCACCAACCGTCAGTTCAAACGAACCAGGCACTTGTACGGTATAAATATTTTCAGCCTTAGCTCCATGCTTTACTAGCGTATCAAAACACCCCTCATAAAGGGCATGTGTTATGTTTGCGTTCCATTCGGCTACGACAATGCCGAAGGTCATTTCCGTTGCGTTTGGTACGTCTGTATCCGTGTACTTGGAAAGGTTTTTTAGTGCTGAAGCCATGATTTATTGGTTTAAAACAAGATTTGGCAGCGTGGAAAAGAGGGCTGTTGCTCCCCTACCCCACGCTGCCGAAAAATAAATAAAACAGTCTAATTTAAAACAAATAGTGTTTTTATTGAGACACTTTTCTAGTAAACTTGAATGCAGGCTTACCCACGGTGTAGCCGCCTTTTATGTCAGGTTTGCTATTCATCAGGTTAAAGAGCGTTAACGTGTCATTTTGGCCATTATATCGGAAGCCAAAATACTTAGGCTCAAACTTTTTGTTGTAAAATGTTATCACGTCAGTTTCCTGGCCTGCAACCAGACAGTCGCCCCCAGTACAAATTACGTAACGATCAAATTCTTTGAATCCATCCATAAAACCATTTGCATTGAATTTTACTGGCGCGCTGGTTCCTTTACCAATTGGCGTAAATGTACCATTTAAAATATTGTGATTCAATGCAGTAGTAAATGCACTATAAGCTTCTGGGGCTTCAGCTTTTGACTTGATAAATCGATCCAAATGAGTCCGTTCTCCTGTGGGATCTATCATGGTAATTTCCTTATTTATGTTAGAATGGTAGATCAAATAGATAGACTTGCCAGCTCTGGCGCCTACCAATTCAAGCGTATCTGCCTTATATCTGAGCGGCACCATCCAAAATTCAAAAGCATTGTAGCAGAGCGCACTATCTGGTTTTGCTGGATTGAAATTGATTGCATAAGCATACGGAACGTGGCCATTGTTCATGGCCTGAAGCACGGAGCCATATTTGTTGGCACGTGCGCAAAAGTCCATAGCGATCCAGTTTCCCGCCAATACCATCGGATTGGCTTGTTCGCCACCCTGATTGCTGAGTGGAGAACCGTTTTGTGATGCTGTTTTTGGGTCTTGCTTGCAAGATAGAAGCGTGAAAATCAAAAGATTAGCGAAAATAAATGCTTTGTTCATGAAACAGAAATTTGAAAGTGGGAAGGATATCCCCTGGTTGCTATTTTAGATATTTTGTTTTGACAAAAAAACGTGGATCCCGAGCGCCTAGTTTGCGCGCAGCTTCCGGAGAAAGTACAACTTCGATATTGCGCTCATAGCCTTCTGGAATTCTTCCGATGACTTTTGCATATACCGTACGATTGCTCATAGGGTTATTGACGTAGATGATACTGCCGATTTTTGCGTCACGGTGAAGAGCATAAAGCGAGCCCTTTTCTTTGCTGTCCTTGGGCCAGAAACAAACGCCTTGCGCTTCGGTTTCTTTTTTATTCTTTTTTCCCTCATTGTAGTGGGTTTTTAACACATCAGACTCCGTAACAGGTCGCGCAGGACGCCAATCCGTGTGAAACCCCTCAGTACCCATCCAGCCCATAAGAAGACGTTGACCAGGCTTTATACTATTATTCTTCAGGCGGTTTCGCTTTGCAACGCTATCAATGGGCATTTCAAAGTAGCGCTTGGATATTTGATACAGGTTGTCGCCTGGCTGCACCACATAATAAATAGAAGTATTCCCAGCTGCTACAAAGCTGCTACTTTTGTACCGCTTGATGGCCTTGTTCGGAATCGGAATCTTTACTCGAGTGCCGATGCGTAGCGTTGGGTCGTTGCGAAAAGTTGGATTGAGTTCAAAAAGTTCTTCGAGGCCGATATTGTAGTATCTGGAAATGGAAAAGAGGGTCTGTTTGGGCTTAATTGGATGATGAATAAATTTTTTGCCCTCTTCTACCGTGAGTAAAATGGAGTCGCGAGAAGTAAGCAATGGTGCTGGTTGCTCCTCCTGTCCTAACAAAGAGGCCGACAAAGAGCACAAAAATAGTACAAAAAGGGGTGTTTTTCTCATAGGTATCGAATTGGTTAGGTACGCGACAATAATAATGTAGTCATTTCAGATCACGTTCCTTAATGGGAAATCTGGTGCAAAAATACTTTACTAAACCCACTCTTCTATAAAAAATGGTTCTAGCTGTTATTCCTGCCCGGTGGGCTTCCACCCGTTTCCCCGGCAAACCTCTGGCCAATATTGCTGGAAAAAGCATGATTCAAAGGGTTTTAGAACAAGTTAACCTATCGAAAAAAATAGATCGTGTTGTTGTAGCTACGGATGATGTGCGAATTCTTCAACATGTTCACGATTTGGGTGGGGAGGCAGTGATGACAAATCCAGCGCATCCATCGGGTACTGATCGTTGTGCTGAGGTGGCCTTGCGATTTCCTGAAGCCCAAATCATTCTGAATATTCAAGGCGATGAACCTTTCATTTTGCCACAACAGATTGATTTATTGGTAGATACCTTGGTTCAAAATACCTATTCGTCCATTACAACCTTGGCCAAAAAAATCGAGCGCATAGATTTTTTAACCAATCCAAATGTAGTTAAGGTGGTTTTTGCTTCATCCGTTGGCGCGATTTATTTTAGTCGCCACCCTATTCCTTTTGTACGAGGGGCGCCGGTTGAATTCTGGCTAGAAAAACAGGCCTTTTACAAACATATCGGGCTGTATGGTTTCCGTCGAGATGCCTTGATGAGCATTGCTGACCTCTCCCCTACCCCCTTGGAAATGGCCGAATCTTTAGAGCAATTGCGCTGGCTGGAGCATGGTTTTCGGATTGCTGTGGGGGTTACCGAATGGGAGACTTTGGGGGTGGATACGCCGGAGGATTTGGAACATTTACAGGGTTTTATGGGATAAATTTGAACTTGATCTTGTAGTAGATCTTTGGCTTTTGAACAAAACGGATTCCCTAAGTGGTTTTAATGTGGTTTTAAGGAACCCCCTACCCAGGAAACGAAATCTTTCCCATCCCCACTACCGGAATTCCACCCAATACGGCCCCCGCTTCTACCCTTCCGGCCACGGTTTCATTCGCTAAAACGGCAAAAAGCACCGCTTCTTTGGCATCCCCGTCTATGCCCAACTTACCCATGGGTTCAATTTTAAATCCAGTGAGTTTTTCTTTCAAGAGATTTAAAATCAATGGATTATGCGCCCCGCCGCCACTGACATAAACGATGAGCGATACGCTAGTTCCGACTAGATTAATCATCGTTCCTAAAATTGCTTCTGCAATGGTTTCTGCTGTAAGCTGCGTGAGTGTCGCCATAACATCATAAGGATTGGGATTTCCTTTAGGCAATTGCGCAATAGCTGCCCTCACCCATTCGAGCGAGAACAATTCTGGCCCAATCGTTTTGGGTAATGGCTTGGCAAAAAACGGATCAGCTTTCAGGATTTTGAGTAGAAGTTCGTCCACACGACCATTGGAGGCAAGTAGAGCACCCTCATCGAAGGGAACGCCGAAAAGCGCGCGGGAAAATGCATCGAGCAGGGTGTTTCCGGGGCCAGTATCTGTCGCAAAAGCTTTTGTAGGATCTTGATTTGCAGGAAGATAGGTAAAATTTGCGATGCCGCCGATGTTGAGCAGGTAGCGATCCTCGCCTTTTTTAGAGAACAAAAAATAATCGCCATAAAGTGCCAAGGGTGCGCCTTCTCCACCGGCAGCAATGTGTTTTTGCCGAAAATCAGATAGGGTGATGATACCGGTGCGGACGGCCAAATGGTCGCCATCCCCAATTTGAAGTGTGGCATTGGGATAATCGGGCAGGCCATGAAAAACACGAGGGGCGTGAAAAACCGTTTGTCCGTGCGAAGCCAATAAATCAACTTCATCGGGCTTGACCGCCCACTTTTTTAGGCATTCATTCACCAAAGCGGCATGTCGCTCCGCAATCAGCTCGTTTAACAATACTAGCTGTTGAAATTCAATCTCTTTTTTGGCAAAAACGTGCCGGATTTCAGTTTTAAATTCCTCGTCATAGGGCAAGGTTTCAAACTGCAATACCTCCACTTTAGTTTTTTGCCCCGAGCCTGTAAACCTGCATAATGCTATATCCAATCCATCAAGCGAAGTGCCCGACATGAGCCCAAGAATCAAACGGTAGCGTTTTTTCGCAATTTTATTTAGCTGTAAAATATGGTGTTTCATATAAATTGACAAATTTAATGCTGCATTAAGCGTGAAAGTATTTTTATATATCGTTTTTAAAGTTCATTTTAATCATGAAGGAAACGCTGCCCTGAGGGTTATACTTTTGTCCGCCCAGTTTTTTGATTTCACCGTTGGCGCTACAGCACCACTTTAGGAGCGTCTTTATTTCAATTATTATGGCAAAAGCCTACTTATCTGCCATCGGAATGGCCGTCCCTGAGCAACAAATTACCAATGCATACTTCGAATCTTTGATCGATACCACAGAAGAATGGATCCTCTCTCGTACGGGTATTAAAACGCGTTACTATGTTGGCCCTGAAGAGTTTACCAGCGATCTATGTGTGAAAGCCGTACAAGATTTGGTGGCGCAATATCCCAAAGTTTCTCTGGAAGATGTGGATATGATTTTAGTGGCGACAACTTCACCAGACCAGACCATGCCGAGTATGGCTTGCCGGGTGCAACACCGACTTTCCCTTTCCCATGCCGGAGCATTGGATATTTATGCTGCCTGTGCAGGGTTCTCCTACGGTGTAATTATGGCGAAAGGGTTGATTGCAGGAGGAATACACAAAAAAGTATTGGTCATTGGCGCGGAAACCCTTTCCAAAATAACTGATTTTACTGATCGGACTTCTTGTATGCTTTTTGGTGACGGCGCTGGAGCTGTTTTAATTGAAGCCGACGAAACCGGGAATATTGGCGTTGGAATTACGGGTGCCAGTGGTGAAGGCGGCCCTGATCTTTACCTGTCAGGTTTTGCAGAAAGTATTGATGGACAACCACTTGTCATGAATCATTGCATCGTTCAAAATGGCCGAAAGGTGTTCAAGTGGGCGGTGACCAAAGTGGCAGAACAAATGCCAATCCTAGCTGCGGCCAATGGTCTGAGCCTCACAGATATTGATTGGTTTGTTCCGCACAGCGCTAACCTTCGCATCATAGAAGCCATTTGCAAGGAGGTTGAATTCCCTATCGAAAAAACGTTGGAAAGTATCGTAGATTACGGCAATACCTCCTCTGCAAGCATCCCTATCGCACTTTATCAGGGTATAAAATCAGGAAAAGTAAAACGTGGCGACAAAATCATGCTCTTTGGTTTTGGCGGCGGATTGGCTTATGCGGGGGTGGTAATCACTTGGTAATTTGGCGTAACTTTGCCCGCCAAATATCGTCGCGCAAATGCAAGAAAGCCAATCTTTTACGCCCAACAGCAACAGCCTTACCGAGGATGAGGTAAAGCGCCGATTCATGCCTTTTCTGCGTGATTTCTACAAAAATCGCTACGAACCGATATCAAATTCGGTGTCCGTTGAACTAGACAATGTGAGTAAAGAAGGCTGGGTGGCCGATGGTAAAATCACCTTCCGAAAGTCGGATGGGTCTCCTTTTGTTTGTACTTACGAAGCCACTTCCCGCGACAAAGCGGAGGAAGTAAAATACCAACTAAATTTCCACTATTTCCTATGGGATTGCGCAGCATTCGGCTTGGTTTGCGCAGCATTAGCGTATGCCTTCTTCTTTGAAACAGATTTACTTTGGTTGGTTGAACTAAAAACAATAGGCAATATTGGTTTGCTTCTCGGTACGGGCCTTATCGGTTTTTTTTGCTGGTATTTCGTGATGCAAGGTTGGCGAAAATATCGCTACATCTTTGCTATTCAACAGTTTAAACAATATTTTGCCGACGAACAATGGGTCGCTATTGCAGAAGACGTGTTTCCTTCTCCAAGTGATCCGTACCTGCTTGAATTGCGAAACCAATGCGTATACCATGGCATTGGACTCGCGATTGTCCCCCATGAAGGCCTGATACGAAAAGTGATTGACCCTTCCCGATTGGGTATTTTTGGCAAAGACCGTAAAATAACCCAATGGTTGACACGAGCTGACTGGTATCAATCTTTGTCGCAAAATGTGGGTGGCATGGTAGCCAATCGGCCCAAAACACCCGATGCACTTACGGCCTTTTGGAACAAGATTTACCGCAGCATACACTACCTAGTTGTCGATCCGTTTAAGAAAAACATCTGGGGACTTTTACGTCGGCCGGTTGGTCAAACATCCACTGCATACACCCGTTTTATGAGTGCGCAAGGCGTACAAAAATGGGTTGCACTTTTAGCAATCATTGTGGTTGCGCCATTGTTCTGGCACGTTATAACCTTTTCTGATGCTAAAGTATTGGATTTGAAGGAATTAGAACTTCGCCCAAATGGCATGAATCCGGAAGACCAGGTTGGATATCTGGTAGAAGGCGAATTAATCCCTGGAGATGGTGAACCCACTGGTGTAACCAAACAATACCCCGTCTCAAAAGACAAGAAATTCCGAAATGAAGACAACACCATTGACCTTTCTGGCGAGGAGGAGGAGGAGGAATATGACGGAATAGAGAAAGAAACCCCCAAGCCAAAATCGGCTACAAAACCAACTAAACCTATCATTAAAACGCCTGATCCATGCACCATTTTGCAAACAAAACGGGGCTGGTTGGTACAAGACAATGCATTCACAGATAAGGATCTGGCCGCTGATCGTGCTCAAGAATTACGTGATCGAGGGATATCCTGCCACTGGGCTGCACAAAATTGCATCTCTATTGATCGGAGCGGTTGGCTAGTCTGGTTGGGCGACCCCTACCCTACCGAGTCGGCAGCGCAAACCGATGCTGATAATTATGCGAAAGCATTCCAACGTTACGGACTAAATAAGGGAAAGTTTATGGTTCGTAAATTGCGTTAAGCACGGAGGTGTCTTTTTCAACACACTACTGGATATTTTGAAAACACTAAGGAACTAAGAAGCACAAAGATTAAGAGGGGATTTATTAGTATAAAGCTTAGTGGCCCTTAGTTCCTTAGTGTTTTCAAAATATCCAGTAGTGTGCTCCTTCACCCTCCTCTTTAGAGAAATAAATCAGTAGTGAAAAAAAATAAATCGCAGGATAGCCTGCTCTGGAAAATTGAAAAGCCTGGCACCGGACAGGTTTCTTATCTCTTCGGTACAATGCACGTTCGTGACCTTCGAGCTTTTGGCTGGTTGGACGTGGCAAAGCATTATGTGGCTGATTCTGAAGTGTTTGCAACAGAGTTTGACTTTGCAGAAACCGATTCCGAAGCCCTTGCTATCGCACTCGAATTGCCTGAAGGCAAAGATTTGGAGCAGTGGCTTAGTCCACAAGCTTGGCGAAATCTGGATCGTTACGCCAGTAAAAAGTTTAGTTCCAGCGCCGAAGCTTTTCGGTATCAACACCCCATGACGGTAAGTACGGCGCTGAGCATGGCCTTCCTGCTCGAGGAATCAGCCCATTCTCTTGATGAGACGCTTTGGCAGTATGCCCGGTCTTTGGGCAAGCCTACCACAGGGGTAGAAACCTTTGCGGACCAACTTGACACCCTGCGTAACATCCCTTTTGAACAGCACTTGAAAGGGCTGACCTGGTTGCTCAAAAACTATGGTCGACACAAAACACGCCTGCATAAAATGATGCGTCGGTATGCTGACGGCGAAATTCAAGCACTGTACCAGTCGGCCAAAAAAGATGCGAAGGGTATGCGCAAGATATTACTCTATCGACGCAATGAATTGATGGCCAGGCGTTTTGCAGAAATTGCATCCGAACAATCTTTGTTTTGT
>JBBQLD010000138.1:0-10082 GCA_038327555.1 Chitinophagales bacterium | reverse complement strand
ATCATAGTTCATACATCATAGTTCATACATCATAGTTCATACATCATAGTTCATACATCATAGTTCATGCATCATAGTTCATACATCATAGTTTATAGTTCATACATCATACTTCATACTTCATAGTTCATACATCATAGTTCATAGTTCATAGTTCATAAATAAAATTTCTCCTAAGCTTCTCCATCAAAAAATCGGGTGCAGGCACCACCTTTTTTGTTTTTGAATCAAAAAAACACAGCCGCACCCGGCCTGCGTTCACGAGTTTTTTCTTTTCGTTGAAGATCTCCACGTGAAAAGTGATGTACTCGTCTGGCAGCTCCCGAATTTCAGTGTGAATGGTAAGCAGATCATCGTAATGTGCCGGACGTACAAAGCGCATTTCCAGACTTACTACTGGCAACCAAATGCCATGTACTTCTTCCAATTCCTTGTAGGTCAAGCCTAAAGAACGGATGGTCTCCACACGGCCCACCTCAAAATATTGGGCGTAATGGCCGTAATACAAATAGCCCATTTGATCGGTTTCGCCGTAGCGGACTCGGATTTGTGTGTCGAAAGCATACATAAGTCTAAGCTATAACCAATGAACTATAACCGATGAACATCCTGGCATATATCGTTTGTCGTTTATAGTTCAATGGCCTCCCGCTCAATCGGACAAGTCATACAATGGCTACCGCCGCGCGCCCGGGAAAGTTCGTTGGAAGGGATTGTGATGATCGTATTCTCTACTTTCTCAGGGTCTACTTTGCCGCTTTCGATGTCTCGAAGCATTTTTTCTGCACTAACTACTTTGTACCCAAAATCTTTGAATGCCTTTTCGGTGATCGGGTTGCGGTCGTAAGTGATCGCGACACCTGGCTTGAGTGCTACAAGGTTGCAGCCGTCAGTCCACTGCTCACGCTCTTGGTAAGGGGTTTCGCCTCGGCCAGCCCAAATAAATTCCATCTTTGGATTCACCTCGGCCCTCAGGAAATCTACGATGCTGGGGTATTCGAGTTCTTCGCCAGTGTGCCGATGCACATCGACATAAGAGCCCAAGCCATCTTGCACAATAGGCTTATATCCAACCACATGGTTGTGGTTGATCTGTGTAAAAATCGTATCAATGTGCATGTAAGTTCGCTCTGCTGGAATGTTCACCTGAACGATATTTTTGATGATGCCCTTTTCAAAAAGATAGGTTTTGATCATCTCGAAAGCATAGTTGTTGGTACGCTCGGAGTTGCCAATGAGCAAGTAGTCTTTGTTGAACATCATCACGTCGCCGCCTTCGATGCTGATGGTTTCGCCGCGTTTGTTGGGCGGGAATTTATCTACCCGATTGAGGTTGATGGTTTTGCCATCGGCTTTTAGGCGCCGGAATACCGGATGGCTGGAAAAGATGAGTCGAGTCAGGAAGTTTTCGCGAAAACGAGCTTCTTTGGCGGCTTTTGTAATAATGACGTGTTCTTTTACGGTCACCGCCAAATCACGGGTAAAAATGAGATTGGGGATGGGGTCGAAGAGAATACGGTCTTCTGGCTCCAAGTAGCCGGTAATGAGCGTATCGGCCAATTGCTCTGGAGAAAGACTGGCAAGTCTGGGGATGAAGGAATACGGAAGTTCCTCAAAATCAACGATTTTATTGATGATTTCGTACCGACTTTCTTCATTGCGACAGCTTTCTGTCAAAAGATCCCCCACTTCCAGCACATTTTCTTTTCCGACAAAAGCACGGAGCACATTTACAAAAATGTCGTGCTCGTCTTGCATGTTCGGGAGATGCACAATGTCGTCGAAGAGGAGTTCCTCTGCGCGTTTTGGGGTGATGCGGGCGATGCCTTCGTCGGGGCGGTGTACGATGACTTTTTTGAGCTTTCCGATTTCGGAATCTACGTAGATGCGGCTATTCGCGTCCATAAAAAAATTTGATGATAAAAGTTGGTTGGGCTATTGATTTGAGCTTCTTTTTGGCTTTTATTGAGTAATTTGATAGGTTTTTAACCTGTTGTTACTTTTGGGTATGTTGCATAAGGTTGACAAAGCTTGGTGAAGCGGCAATGCGCTGTCGCCTGTTGTTATGGCGTGGTAAGCATTTACCCGCCTGCGGCTGCGGTTATGTTGGGGTAAATATTAACCCGCCTTCGCCTGCGGCTATGTTGGGTAAGCATTAACCCGCCTGCGGCTATGGCGGGTAAATCATCGGCAAAAGTAACTGGAATAATCCGTTGGCCTAACACTCTTTTGATGACACTGTAGTGTGCCAACTGCTTAATGCTTGTCATTTAGCAGCGTAGCATAAACATCTAAACAAGCCCAATGTACACCCCTGCAAAACCCTCAATTACCGCCTCAAAAAAGCATTAGTACGCGCCTGCGCATTCTCACGCACATTCAGATAGTACAAATTCAAATCGCCAACGTGGTAGTTCTTCCGCCTGAATAAAATACTTCCTTTAAATTTCGGTTTTCGCGCCAATAAAATGCCTTTGTACACCTCAGCATCTGTTATTCCCGGGTATATTTTTTCAAAGGGTCGGATTACACCACCCAGATTGAGCGATTTAGGTGCGTAAGCTTTTTCAGTGGTTGTCCAGGTGAGTGGATTGGTACAGACTACCTGTTGCTCGAATGCATGCTTGAGACCAAAATTACGCTCCCAAGTGCGCCAGGAACAAAAACAGTCCGTCTGCTCAGGGTTTTGGCATGGTTTGAACGTTTTATAATAGTCGTCACGTACCGGCCAACCAACAAGGTATGCAGCCACCAACTGAGATTCAAGGGGCTTTCCTTCCACCATATCCTGGATCAAATGCATGGTATGAAGCGCGCCTTGGCTATGCCCAACCAGAATGAATGGTCGGCCATTATTCCAATGTTTCAGATAGTATTCAAAGGCTGCTTTCGTGTCAGTATAAGCAAGAGCAAGGGCAGCACGTGCTGCGCTGGTATCTTTTTTAGTGTAAAAAGCATGAAGGTGCGCCTGGCGGTAACGCGGCGCAAACACTCTTCCCGTACCGTTAAAAATAGAGGCCTGATATTGAATGGAGCCTTGATCGGTTTTGCTATTTGTTTTGGCATCCGCAACGCTTGCATTCCAGTCCCGCTGATGGCGGAGGCCGCCAGTGTATGTAGTTGGATACAAAAAAATTACATCTACGGACGCATCTTTTTGGCGGTCTGGAAAATCTTTGGGAATAGGAGAAAGGTCGGCAGGATCTACTTTCTCAGGGTGCGCGGCCCAGTTATCCAGGTTTGAATAGTCAGGGGGAGGCGGGATTTTAGCGGTATCAAAGGGCGATATGGGGTGCACGGAGGCACAGGAGGCCAAGCTGACACATACGGCCAGGAAAAGCAAGCAGGCTTTGTAGTTCATTTGAATAGAATGTTTGAAGGCCTAAACTTACGAGAGATTCGTCGGCTCAGATTCGTTTTCACCCTAAGTACTATTATAGACGTAAGTTTGCACGGTAAATCGCCACAAAACCTCAAGTTCAACGAGCACAAATGCGCCCATCGCGCTGCGCTAAAAATATTCACCCTTAATGCAAATTCTTTTCGAAGACCAAGATATAATGGTCATTCACAAACCCTCCGGACTTTCTTCCGAGAGCGGCACAGCTCGCCATCCCTCGGCAGAAAAAGAAGCCCTGGAATTATATGCCCAAAAAGTACTGGGCGATGGCGGAGGCATGCGCATGAAAATTAGCCCCTATCTCCGCGCCGTACATCGCCTCGATCGTGCGTCTAGCGGCGTACTTGTGCTGGCCAAATCTAAGGCCATGCTTACCGAATTAATGAATCAATTTGAACGTCGGGAAGTCGAAAAAACTTACCGGGCCGTGGTGGAAAAAGCTCCGCCAGAAACCTCCGGCATTCTTACCCATTGGCTAAAACGAGACGAAACTGGTAAAAAAGCTTTAGTATTCAACCGTGCTGTGCCGGATGCCCAACCTTGTGAATCGGAATATAAAGTGCTGGAAAAAAACGACGAATATGCCTTGTTAGAGATTCGTCCACGCACGGGTAGATTTCACCAAATTCGAGCGCAATTGGCCCATATTGGCTGCCCAATTGTCGGAGATGTGCTTTACGGCGGACAATTTTGGCGCGAGCATGAAATCAAACTCCACGCCCAGCGTTTGACATTTGCCCATCCGCGCACTGATGCGCCAATGGCCATTGAGGCTCCCTGGGAAAACGATGAATATCTAAATCGCAAAAAAGCAGCACCAAAAGCCGTCAAAAAGGTGGCCTCCAAAAAAGCCGAGGCCGCGGTAGAGAAAAAAATAACCCGCAAAAAAGCAACCCCTGATGGCGCAAAAAAGTCAGTCAAAAAAATAACAAAACCGGAAAAGGCTAAACCAATAAAAAATTAAGCTGGAAAAGCAGAGAACCCGTTCTTCTATTTAATTTTCCCCTCCGATAAAAACACATGCGCTATCTTTTTCTGCTGCTTTTTCCCAGCCTCCTGATATCCCAAACGGAAAATCAAATCCTGGATCCTGATCTCTGCGCCGTGCAGCTCAATTTGGCGGACTCACCCCTTTCGCTTCCTATCGTAAACTTGCAAACAGGACTTAACGTGCTGGTGCTTGAATTCGATCACATGGGCGACCAACTCAAGGACTATAAATACACACTTACCCACTGCAACAGTGATTGGAAGCCCTCGGAACTGGCTGACAATGAATACATTGACGGCTTTACGGAGGATAGAATTACGTCTGTACAGAACTCCTTCAACACACTGGCCCAATACACCCACTATACGCTTGGTTTGCCCAACCGAAACATGCGCTGGATACTTTCGGGCAATTATCTGCTCAATATTTTTGATACCGACGATGACAGTCTGGTGTTGGTTCGGCGCTTTATGGTGGTCGAACCACTCTGGCGAATCAATGCAGAATTTATGCGCACGGCGCAGGTAGAAAAGCTGGACACCCATCACGAAATTGACTTTACCGTAGTGCCCAAATCGGCCAGGGTCTCCATGCCGCAGAATGATGTAAAAGCCTTTGTGCTGCAAAATGGTCGCTGGGACAACGCGCTGGGGCCAATTAAGCCGTTCATTACCCGGGGAGATAATCTGGTGTTTGACTATCAAGATCAAATCCTGTTCCCTGCCGGAAAGGAATTTCGATTTTTTGATATCCGCTCTTTCGATTATAGGGGCGAATTTGTAAAAAACATTGTAGACAAGCCTACCTACTATGAGGTGACGCTTCGACCCGACGAATCACGGTTCGACCGACCGGTAATTTTTCGCCCGGATGCCGACGGGCGTTTCGTTATTGACAATCAAAACGCCAACCAGACCTTATTGCAATGTGATTATAGCACCGTGCTTTTTTCACTCAAACAAAATCTCCCGCTTGAAGAGGCTGACGTATATGTGTTTGGCGAACTAACAGACTGGCAACTCAAGCCTGAATACAAAATGAAATATGACGAGTATTCGCAGGTCTATTGGTGCGATACCTGGCTCAAACAGGGCCGCTACGATTACCAATATTTGGTGGTAGATCGCAGAACAGGCGAGCTGGATCTCGACGGATTTGAAGGAAACTGGTACGCTACTGGCAACCAATACACCATACTCATTTATTTCCGGCCATTTGGGGCGCGCTTTGACCGATTGATGGGGGCGGTAACCTTGAATAGCGCACGGCGGTAGTACTTCACTCCCCTGCACGCTTCGCCTTTACCCACAGCACCGACTGCTTCCCACGCATCAACCGAACCAGCCCCGCATACATGGCCCAGTTCATCAAACAAAAATAGTAGGGCACGAAGAGTGCTTTCACCTTCAACTTTCGCTGTTCTAAAACCCAGCCAGCCAGGGCAGCAACATAAAAAAGAATTTGCGCAAGGAGTATTATGGGATAGGGCTGACCGTCTTTTTCAGCAAGTATAATATTTATAATCAAAAGTATAGGCAAAAACAGCGGCGCTACCGTCCAGCGCAAAACCCGATGTGAAATGTATTGAAAACTGAGCACCCCGTACTTAAACGGATTTAACAAGGCGCGTAGTCGCCACACTGCCTGCAAGCCTCCTGAAGCGATTCTCACCTTGCGTTTCATTTCCTCTGCGACCGAAGCGGAAGAGCCCTCGGCAGCCCATGCACCCGGTTCGTACTGTACCCGCCAGCCGCGTTGTGCAATCCGCATGGTGAGATAGAAATCTTCCACCAGGGTATCTGGCGGCACGGGTTCGTAACATTCAGTACGGATGGCAAAGAGTTCGCCAGCTGCACCAACCACGCTCCAAAGTTCAGCGTCCCACTTTTTTAAGAGACTTTCATATTTCCAATAAATGCCCTCCCCTGCACTGCTGGCATCGTCTTTTTCAGCCATTGAGATCCGTTTTTCCCCAGCTACTGCGCCCACATTTGAGTCCGTGAAATGGCGCACTAGTCGGCGAAGTGCCTCTGGGTTAACGAGGGTATTCGCATCGGTACTAACTACCACAGGACTAACTATTTGGTGCATGGCACGCTGGAAAGCTGCGATTTTGCCCCGTCGTTCGGGTTGATGGAGCAATTGCCAGCGTACATCAGTTGGGAATGGGAAGCTGCTTACCATTGCTGGGGTTTGGTCGTCAGATCCATCTGTTACGAAGCAAAAGTGGAGGAGATGACGCGGATAATCGAGCGCAAGCGAATTTTCAATTTTCTGAGTGATCCAATTTGCTTCGTTGTAAGCACATACTACGAACGTGACTTCGGGGAGCTCTGCCGTTTCAGAGGACAAAAAAGGGGCCTTCAAACGCTTAATGCGTACTAAAACCCACAAAACAAGGCCATAGCCAAGGTAGGCATAGAAGACAAGCGCAAGCCCTAGCCAAAAAACGATTTCGAGCACAAGCATAGGTTTTGAAGCGACAAAGGTAGAGCTCGGGATGGAGGGATCAGTCTTTTATAGTAAGATTGGACTATTTGGATCTAGACATAAAGGATTTTGAAGGATTTAACGCAAAAAATAAATATGTGATCTGAATGACTCAAGAAATTGACAGCTAAGCATTTATCCATTTTTTATTATTTAAATGCCTTAGTATTTATGGCTTTGTAGTTCACATAAAATTGCCTTGAAGCATTGTTCCTCTTACAAACGGCACTATCTTTGTTTTATTCAGACGGTACGTTTGATTTACTCCCTCCCCCCTCTTTCGACAGCCACTTCCCAAAAAACTTGGCTTAATCCTTGCTGTCTGTCGGCAAGATATCTTTAAATATTTGGTTTGTCTAGTCCGTACTTTTTTAGTGCGGGTTGTGATTTATTGCACACTGCTGTACATTTTTCATTTTTCAATAAAGACCTATAAGGTTTTGAAAACCTTATAGGTCTCGATCCAGAATATGTCCATTAATGTGATTTATTGCCAGATTTAATCCCGGTTCTGTCTCAGCATAAGCACTTAAAGAACAGAAACAACAACACTTAGGCGCATCCAGATTGGGGGCCTTATGACCAAAACATCGATTACACATGAACAGAAATTTACTCCTCGTGGAAGACCACGATGGCCTCCGCCGTATTATCGGCAGCTTTCTTTCCGATAAGTTTATTGTCACAGGGGCCAAAAACGGCCTCGAGGCCATGAGTTGGCTCAGCAAAGGTATGATGCCCGACATCATCGTCACCGACTCTGCTATGCCCGAGCTTGATGGCGCAGCACTCCTCTCCAACCTCCGTTGTAGTGGCCTTTGGGCCAACATTCCAGTAGTAGTGCTGGGCAGTGGAAGTATGGATGACGATGCTGAAGAACGCCGTTTCAGAAAACTTGGCGCTTACGAATACTTCGCCAAGCCCTTTAGCCCAACACGGCTTCAAGACCGGCTGATCGACATCGTCGGCTAAGCGCAGCCCTTCCCAACATGCGCTAATAAACAGGGACAAAGCAACAAACACCGATTCGCTTAATTTTAATCATGCATCCCAACCCGAACACCTCCGATTACAGCCTCGCCACTGCGCGAGAATTGCTCCTAGTGGGCTTTGATAAAAGTATTGATTCCAACATCTGTAATTTCCCCTATCAAAGTACCTCCTACCGATACGCAATGGAAAACAACGCGTTTCTCGCCTTTTTATGGCTTGGGAAACGGGTAGACAGTCTAGTCACCTATCACCTGCCCTACGCAGTATTCTGTGATCTAGACTGGCTAATCAGTGATAATTATCGGCTGGCACAGCAAATGGCTGCTCACCCAGACCTCTGTTCCGTGCCCCTCATCGCCTTTACCCAAAAAGGGAAACCCGCTAATAAGATAGCGCTCGCTGCCAATGGGGTAGATGATTGCTACACCATTCCAGTAGATTGGAAAATGCTGGAAAGCCGATTGGAATTTCTAAATCAGTTTAAATCCAGGGTTTTAGAAGCCTCTAATGGCGTAAAACCCGAAAACTTTGGCTTCAAAATTCCGCTAGGGAAAAGGATTTTTGACCTCATAGGGGCCTCACTCGGCATCTTATTCACGTCTTGGATTTGGCTGCCTGTAATGCTGGCTATCCGACTTGAATCAAAAGGCCCGGTGGTATACAAATCAAAACGGGTAGGCTCTGGTTATCAGGTTTTTGAGTTCTTCAAATTCCGTTCAATGTACTTAGGCGCAGCAGAACAATTGATGCATATTCAGCACCTGAATCAATACCCTAACGGCGCAAAAAGCGGCAAACCCATTTTTGTAAAAATTGCCAGCGACCCTCGAATCACGGGTGTTGGACGGTTTATCCGAAAATACAGTATTGACGAATTGCCACAACTCATCAATGTCTTGCGGGGAGAAATGTCGCTGGTCGGCAACCGCCCACTGCCAATTTACGAAGCAGAAACGCTTACCCGCGACGAGTGGAGTGCGCGTTTTCTTGCCCCGGCAGGGATCACCGGGCTCTGGCAAATTTCAAAAAGAGGCCAGCCTGACATGACCGCAGAGGAGCGCATTGGCTTGGATATTGCCTATTCACAAACCAAATATTCGGTATGGAATGACCTCCAAATTGCAGTCAAGACTTTACGTGCATTTGTGCAAAAAGAGGAGGTATGAAGGTATCCATCATTACCGTCAATTACAACGAAACCAAGACAACCTGTGCCCTGCTAAACAGCATTCAGCGGCAGGGCTACCGAGATGTTGAAATTATTGTGGTGGACAATGCCAGTTTGGAAAATCCAGCCGCCATTTTTCAAAGTCAATATCCAGCGGTAAAATTTATCCGAAGCGAACAGAACCTTGGCTTTGCGGGGGGCAACAACCTGGCCATTCCGAGTGCATTGGGCGAGTACTTGTTTTTTGTCAACAACGATGCAGAACTGGAACCTGGATGCATCGAACAGCTGCTTCAGCTTTTTGAAAATCAACCGAAAGCAGGCATAGTCAGTCCATTGATTTGCTATTTTCCGGAAGGGGAGGAGCGCATTATTCAATACGCAGGCATGACTTCGGTTTCCTCATGCACAGGTCGTAACCGCACCATCGGCGCGCGAACCTTGGATCAAGGGCAGTTCTCTACGCCCGAGCCTACCGCATACGCCCACGGCGCGGCCATGATGGTCCCCCGAAAAGTTTTAGACCATGTTGGCCCGATGTGGGAAGGTTTTTTCTTGTATTACGAAGAGCTGGATTGGTGTGCACAGATTCGCAAGGCGGGTTATGAAGCCTGGGTGGAGCCTCGTGCCAGGGTTTGGCACAAGGAGGGTTTGACCCTTGGAAAAATGGGTACAACCAAAACCTATTACTTGATTCGGAATCGAATCTTGTTCATGCGCCGCAATTTTGAGGGCTGGAGACTAGGGCTATTTTTTGTTTTTTTAATGTTGATCGTTTTGCCCAAAAACTCGTTTATGTATCTCCTAAAAGGTGATTTTAAAAATTTGAAAGCGTTTTTGAAAGGAATCCTCAGCAGCTTTAGAATCCCATCTAAACTCCAGGTTCCGAAGGCTTCAAGTCAAACCTTTCGGGAAGCTATCGAACCGATATGACATTTCTTTTCGCACTTATTTGTCTAGTCCTATCCATTCAACTCGTGTATCCATTTTGCACGGTGTTTATCGCTCGATTATGGAGTCTCGGAGCTCACAACAAACCT
>JBBQLD010000137.1:0-10083 GCA_038327555.1 Chitinophagales bacterium | reverse complement strand
CCAGCATTTTCCGCCTTGCTGAGGACGTCCGCCAGGAAATAAAAACGACCAACAACCGCCAACATTGGTTGCTGGACTCCTACCAAATAGTGCGCATGTTGGGTGCAGTAGATAAATTTAAAGGCATGGGGCTTGATTTTCTCCCCGCCGTTCGAGCGGTTCGGGCTGCCTTAGACGTGCCTGTTTCTGAGCCAGTGAAATTTGACGACGCCCCCGCTTTGGATCGTTGGATTAAAAAAGAGGAAAAGCGTTGAGTTATTTTACCCCGCAGTATTTCAATGAAAATATCAATAAAATATCAAGCTGTGTTCATCCTAAAACGTTTTGTATTACTCATGTCATTATTATCAATCCTATTTGGTTGTGGGAAAAAGGCCAACAAAGCCGAACAATACGCACAGGTTCCGCTGTTTCCACAAACGGACAACCAAAATTGTCGGATAACAGCGTTTCAACCGGACAGAAATTTTGTTGCCCAAACTTTTATCCTGTCCCCTGATAAAAAAAATATCTTCCTTGCCACTTATGGACAGACAACTACGCCGAAAAGAGTCATAAAATACGCAGATGAAGCGCATACTGAACCCCTACCCGAAAGCCTTGCTGAACGTGAGCCAGACATCTTGCCATATCAAATTTTAAAACTCGATATGGATGGCAATGTGCTGGAAAAAATCGTTTTGCCAAATTGTATTTGGGCAGGTGTCCCTTTATTTTGGTGGGAGAATGAAGGCAATCTCAGCCTAAAACTCGCCGATTATATCAAAACTTTCGAGCCTGTCCATTTAGCTATCGTCAAAACTTGGCATGAGATGAGTCAGGATAATTTTTTAAGCCAAAAGAAATTAATCATGATGGAATTCCATGAAAAGGAAGATGCTTACTACCTGGCTTTGCAAACAGCAATAAAAAAAAGCACCTTGAAATACACCCGTAAATTCTATAATTTGGATTATATCATGCTCGATTTTGCAGGTAAAAATGCCGAATATTGGTATTTGTATCCCAATAGGGAATCCACCGATATTATGACAAAATACGGTGAACATAAAGCACCCATGAATCCGCCAACAACCTACGAAAAAGATTTACTTACTGATGGCACTATACATTTGACTGTATTGGCAAATAATGTACTTGATACTAAACATGTATGGGCTTCTCCACATATAAAATACAGTGAAGAACGGATTATGGAAATCACCATGGGGAAACAGAAAGCTGGTTTTAAATTAGTCAATAAGGATAACCATAGTCTGTCATTTCATTGTGCAGATAATGACTATTTAACGACAGTCAATGGGGCAGTTTGGTTGGTATACGAAAGTGTTTTGTATAGGATTGAAATGACTACTACTCAGTAATTCCACCGCGCATAGTGTTCTCCTCTGCCGCGCTTGGTTTTTTTGACCCAACGCCACTCCCGTGTGTAGCGAGACCAAAAGTGAGTTCAAAAACAGGAATTTCTGCTCAAACTAGTTTCGCCGCGCTTGGTGTTTTCACCATAGCCGTCAGGTTAAATACCTTGGAATGCTGTTACTATTGTCTCGTTCCTAACATCCCCCTTTGCCATTAACCAAAACGGCATAGCCGTGACATTTCCGTAGCCCCCAAGGGCGTAGGAGAGGATAAAAAACGGCATAGCCGTGACATTTCTGTAGCCCCCAAGGGCGTAGGAGAGTATAAAAACGGCATAGCCGTGACATTTCTGTAGCCCCCAAGGGCGTAGGAGAGGATAAAAACGGCATAGCCGTGACATTATAATGCCGAAATAATGACACGGCTATGCCGTTCTGAAATAAATTGACGCTGGAGCAACCACAATGTCGCTGCTATCCCGCTGGAAAGGTCTTTTTCGTTGTATCCATGCAAAACGCACGATATATTAATTTTAAAATCATCCCGGAACAGCGTTCCGCGGTACACTCCCGGCTTACCCCGCCACCTCAGCGCTGGTGAGGACGGGATTGTTGAACTGACTGAATTCATTGGGCAGTTGGCCTTCTTTCCGGTTGATGGGACAAAGGTGCAGGGAGGCAAGGGGGCTGGCCGGGTAAATGTGTTTCAAAAACGGGTAATCTGGTGCCGTAGCTCAAACAAACAATTCATATCCAGAGCGACATCTCCCGTGTCCAGGCTGTGTTCGTTGGAGCTAAGCGGGAAAGCGCTGCGATTCAGCCCCCCGCATAAACTTCCCTACTCCAACTGTTTCTTCAGATCCTTCCGGCACTCCTTGTAGAATTCCCAGTCGAATCCGCCGAAAGCGGCGCTTTCCAGTCCTGCTTCATTTGGCGGCACATCCGGCCCGAGGAAGAAACGCGCGGCGGCTTCAGCGCCCCGGCGGAACAGGTCGAGTTTTTCCTGATCCGAGATGTTAAAATTCAGCCAGTTGACGCCGCTCACGTCGATACTGCCGACCGTTCGGTTGAAATCGGCATTTTTCAACAGAAATTCCTTGTCGTAATGCGAGCGGAGGGTGCTGATCATAGCGCCCGCAAAGCCGCCCAGGGTAGTATATTGCTGTTTGGTTTGGTTCGGATCACTGTTGAGCCGGATACCGAAGGTGGGCAGGCGGGGTTTGGCAAGTTTAGGGTTGAAAAAGACATTGATCGGAAAATTGGAGAGCATGCCGCCATCTACAAAGCGGGTGATATCGGGGATATCGGTTTTGTTTTCCACCCCGATAAATTTACCCCAGGCTGGCAAAACGCGATCCGGAGCGATATCTTTGACAATAAAAGGTTTGAAAAAAACTGGTACGGCCATGGATGCCCGGACGAAGCAAGACGGGTTTACTTTACTCGCATCGTCCCAGTACAGCGACCACATACGGGGGAATTCGACTTTCATCTGGTTAGTCAGGTCGGAGGTGACGATACTCAGGAAGTTTTCCAGCACGGGGCTGTTCAGGTCGTCCAGATCGGTCCCTTGTTCCGAGCTGACGGATTTAAAACCTCCTTTGGGTATTTTGGCCACATGCGCCCGCAGGTCGTTCAGGTTGTGGATGTTCTTTTCCGCCAGGATACCGGACACCCATTTTTCGAATTCATCCCCTGGATTGATGCCGAATTCGGCTTTGTAAAACTTTTTTCGATTGCTGGTGATCCAATAGATGACATACCCAATAAAGCCTCCGGACAGCACAAAAATGGCCAATGCAACCCCAAAAAGCCAGTTATAATGCCCCGTTCCGATCGAATACGTGAGGGTGGGAATGGACACCAAAAAAACAACTAGTACGATGGCGATAGCCTTGATTAAGTGCTGGAAATAACTTTTGGATGTAATCAATCGCCGGATCAAGGTTTTGGCCGTTTGGCTGCCGTCTACAAAATCAAACAGCGCCTTTTTGTTGAGCAAATCAAGTACTGCCAGTGATTTAGCCTCTTCTTTGTCGCCGAGGCAGGTCATCAGCATGGTATTGATGGCGCCGGCGCTGGTGCCCGCCATTTTCATAAACCGGATACCCAATTGTTCCAGTACATAGGTGTAACCGACCAATGCGACGCCTAAAACGCCACCGCCTTCCTGAACGAGGTTGACGTATTGATGGCCTTCTTCGTCCTGAATGTCGGAAATTTGTGGCGGGGTGTCGCCAAACCGGGCGCGGAGTTTTTCCAGCGAGGGTGCTGCTACTTTGATGAAATCTTCTGTTGTCAATGGCATAGAGGAAATAGGTTTTGATTGTGATGAAAAGGGCAAAGGGCATTTTTCGAGGGCCAAACTAATAATGGGCAAGGGTCATTTTTTAATAAAATCTAAAAATTATTCGTTTTTTAATAAAAAATGCGCCTAGCGGCAGGGGCACGAAGTCTTTGATAGTTTGGTCAGATTATTTTGAGATGAGACTAGCGGCAGGGGCAGTAAATAACATATCATTTGACGGACCTATTTTGCGCTCCATTTCGTTATTCGTCGGTTAATCTCGAACGCTTTCGGGATCGCCCTCCTCATGCCTAATTGAGCAAAAAATATGCCTCGCCAAACTGATACGTTATTTACTGGACGCGGCACTAACGTCGTTCATGACGCTGACGGCGACAAATGACTGCGGTTCGAACACCGAAACGCAGCAAATTTCGGTGGCCTGCACACCGCCGCAAGTGAGCATTTCGGCCAACGGCAGCACCCAGATTTGTCCGGGCGAAATGGTAATTTTACAAATTAACGGCGGCAATTTTGCCACTTTTCAATGGTATCGAAATGGCGCAGAAATCGCCGGGGCGAACGGCTCGAGTTTTGTGGCGGTTGACGCGGGCGTTTACAAAATCTTCGTAACCGACGCGCTGGACTGCGGCAATTTTTCAAATGAAATGACCGTAGAAATATCGCAATTCCCAGCGGCTGTCATCACGTCATCATCGCCCTACGGCTCCGTTTGTGTAGGTGCTTCGACGTGGCTGCGTGGCGTTGGAGGCGATGACTACCAGTGGATTACGCCCAGCGGCTTGTTGATTGGCGGGCAGGAAATCCAAATTCCAGTGGCCAATTTTGTGAGCGGAGGCATTTATTTTTTAACCGTAACCAACGGCGCAGGCTGCGCCGAGACGGCCTCTTTTACATTGTTCGTTTTGCCTACGCTGCAGGTTTTCATCCCTGGCTTGGCGACGAATTACACCGACCAAGACCTGGCCGTGACGCTCGTAGGCAATCCACTGGGCGGTATTTTTTCCGGGGCGGGTGTTTTTGCGGGGCAATTTGTTCCGGCGACTGCGGGCATTGGGCAACACACGATTTCATACCAATTTACGGATGCGAACGGCTGCACGGGCATGGATTCGGTGGTGGTGGTGGTGTCGCCATTTGTTTCAACGACGACGCTGCCGGAAGGCATCCTTTCAATGCAGGTTTTGCCCAATCCCAACACGGGCGAATTTTGGCTGCGGTTGAATTTAGTGAAAATCAATACCTTGAAAATCAATTTATTGAACTCCATCTGGCAAATTTTGGAGTGCCGGACGGCGGCACTTTTAGCGGGTGAAAACCAAGTGTTTTTTGACAAAAGTGGCTTGCCCAATGGGCTTTACTTTTTGGAGATAAATGATGCGGGTCGGCGCAGCGTATTGCGCGTGATCCTTTCGCGGTGATGTTTTTCTGGGCAAAGCAAGGACTGGAATTATGCCTTGATATGCTCGCTGCAAGTGTTCAGAAATCTGTGTCAGCTGCCGGTTACGCCCCCTACTGCTGAAGGGCTACGTTATTATTGTCGCGTTCCTAAAACCTAAGCCACCTATCCACAGCATCAACTTTATCCCTCCAAATATGCCTATCTCCGACGGAAACTATACCACCCATTCCAGCGGAAACTATAATACCCCAAGCAAGCCTGTCAAGATTCACTTGTCATATTACCCCGCCTTACAAAACAGCAAAACAACCAACCAAACCCAACTCAAAAACACGCACCAATTTCATAGCAGCATCAGCGAATAGAGCCTTTAATTTGCCGTTCCTCACAAAAAAATAAAAATAATTTGTAAAATTTGGAGGATTGCAAAACTAGCGTACATTTGCCGTATGTTCAAACATACTGATTTGGGTATATGAAGATTGATACCGAAAGCAAAGCTCCGCTCCACAACAAGGTGGAACGGATGATGCGGGAGCTTATTGAACAACCCAGGTATCTCAACGGCGAGTTGCTGCCGAAGGAAGTGGACATTGCCGACAAGCTCGGGATTGCCCGCAATACGGTTCGCCATGCCATCAGCAAGCTGGTGAGTGAGGGACTGCTGATTAGAAAAAAGGGATTCGGCACCAAAGTGGCGGCCAAGCGCATCCCCACGAAACTGGATAGCTGGTGGAGTTTTACCAAGGAAATGCAGGCCCAAGGGATTGAGGTCGTGAACTTCGAACTGGAGGTGCAAACCCTGGCCGCAGGCGAGGAAGTAGCCGCCGGTTTTAACATCAAAAAAAGCACCAAACTGGTTCGAATGTCCCGATTGCGGGGCACGCCTGCCGGGCCCAGTTTATTGACGATTTCCTGGTTCCACCCTCGTTTAAAAATGACGGGGGAGGAAAATTTTTCCAAACCCCTTTACCAAATGCTGGAAGAAGACTTTGGGGTGATCGTGGCATTGTCAAGGGAAGAGATCAGCGCCATTAGTGCCGAAGCATCCCTGGCAGCCAAACTGGGGATTGAGCCTGGCGCACCCCTTCTGTTTCGTCAACGACTCGTCTTTGACACGGATGGCCGGGTGATCGAATTCAATAAAGTATATTACAAAGGCGATGGGTTCAATTACTCGATCGATATTGAAAAAAGATAATCCTGATACATAAGCACGAACTTAGTTTCACATACTGACCAATTTCAAAAAATGGGACGTTTTTTACGCTTTCTCTTACTGTTCATGGGTTTCAGTTTTGCTGCGCAGTCCCAACAGATTTCCGGGAAAATCAGCTCTGCAGAAGACGGGCTTCCACTGCCTGGAGCCACCGTGGCGATCAAAAATACCAGCAAGGGCACCACGGCGGATGAAAATGGAAACTATACCCTGACTGCGGAAGCCGGGGCTACGCTCGTTTTTAGCTATATCGGCTTTGAAAAAAGGGAGTTGGTGCTAAAGAACAAATCGGTGTACAACATCGCACTAATGCCTAGTGCTGGCCTGTTAAAAGATGTGGTAGTTGTGGCCTATGGCACAGTAAAAAGAGCGACCTCACGGGCTCTGTCTCTTCGATCTCTTCGGAAGATCTGAACCGCACCGCACCGGTGTCGATCGACCAGGCCTTGCAGGGGCGTGCCGCCGGGGTGCAGGTAACCCAGGTCAGCGGACGACCGGGGGGACAAACGTCCATCCGGATCCGGGGAAGCAGCTCCATCAATGCAGGAAATGAACCCTTGTATGTCATAGACGGGATGCTGATCACCAGCGATAATGGCGAGACCAATGCCGGTGGTACAGCCGGGTCGGGACTGAACGGTTTATCCGCCATCAGCCCGGGCGATATTGAGCGCATTGAAATCCTCAAAGACGCCTCTGCTACGGCCCTATATGGTTCTCGCGGATCTAATGGCGTGGTGCTCATCACGACCAAACGGGGCAAGGAGGGCAAATCCAGCATTTCCTTCGATACCTATTATGGCGTACAACGAGTCACCAAAAAGCTGGAAATGCTCAATGGGGAGACGTTTGCCAATTATATGAATAAATACAGTGAAGACTCCGGGTTGCCGTATGACGTCCGGTATCTGATACCGGAAAAAATTGGCCAGGGAACCGATTGGCAGGAGGCTATTTTCAGAACAGCCCCCATGCAGAGTTACCAGTTGAGCGCCAATGGAGGCGGTGAAAATACACAATTCGCCATCAGCGGCGGGTATTACAAACAGCAAGGGGTCATCCTGAATTCCGATTTCGAACGCTTCAATTTGCGTTCCAACCTGGACCGAAAGGTCAATAATCGCGTCAAAGTAGGCAGTAGCATCAGTCTGAGCAAAATCAAATCAAACGGGGTACTTACGGGTGCGCAGAGTTCCGGAACTGGCACGTTGCTCCCTGGCGCCACCAGCTCTGCCGTGCTTTTTCCGCCCACTTTGCCGGTGCTCGATCCTGCGGTAAAAGGCGGATACACGCTTCAAGACGACCGCGGACGGAATATTGGCAACCCGGTGGCAGATGCCCTCGAAACGGACAATGTCACCAACAATTTAAGGGTCATCGCCAATGTGTACGGGATTGTGAAACTGGCGGAAGGGCTGAATTTTAAAGCCAGTGCAGGCGCGGATGCATTTTCGGTGAAAGACAATCGCTTCGTCCCCAACTACTTACTGCGCTCGAAGCCAAACAATGGTGACGCCGTGGTTGCAACCGTAGATGGTCAAAGCTGGCTCACGGAGTTTACCCTGACCTATTCCCGGGCCATTGGCAAACGCCACAATTATGACCTCTTGCTGGGCAATACTTACCAAGGTTTTCACTCCGAGCGTTTGTTTGCTTTTGCGCTTGATTTTCCAGACAATCGCACCGGATGGCACAATCTGGGCAGTGCCCTCAACCCCCAGCCTTCGGGTACAGGAGAGTCCAGCTGGGGCATCATTTCCTACCTGGGGCGTTTGAATTATGGGTTCGACAACAGGTTCCTGCTCACTTTAACGGGCAGGGTAGACGGCGCGTCCAAGTTTGGGAAAAACAATAAATATGGCTTTTTCCCTTCCGGGTCTATCGCCTGGAAATTGCATGAGGAGGAGTTTATTCAAAAACTTGGCTGGTTTTATACCCTCAAGCCACGCCTGAGTTACGGAGTGATCGGCAACCAGGATATTTTCCCTTTCGCTTCCCTGGCAACGGTTGGCACAGTAGGGCAGGGCGTTTTTAACAACACCGAAGCCTATATTGGGCAGGAACCACTCCGTTATCCCAATCCTGACCTGAAATGGGAACGCACCACGCAGGCAGATTTTGGCCTGGATATGGAATTTGCCAGGGGCCGCGTGGGGGCTACTTTCGATATTTATCAAAAACAAACCACCGATCTACTGCTATTTACCCCTTTACCAGCCACTACCGGGTTCAATGGGGCTCTTTTCAACATTGGGGGTCTAAGAAACCGGGGCCTCGAACTTGCGCTCAATACCGTCAACCTGACAGGCGCTTTTAGGTGGCAAACCGATCTGAACTTTTCCATCAACCGAAACGAGATCACCGATCTTTCTCAAGGAAAAGACATCTTCGTTCCGGGCGTGCTAACGGTGCCGGCCGGTTGGAGCATTTTGCGGGAAGGCGAACCAATTGGATCCTTCTACGGGCTCGTATCGGACGGCCTGTTTCAGACGAATGAAGAGGCTGCGAACAGCCCGCACTTAAAAGCGCAATCGCCCAAACCAGGCGATCGTAAATACAAAGACCTCAATGGCCGGAATAATCAAGGTAAATTGACCGGGCAGCCAGATGGCATTATTGACGAAGCCGACCGCCGGATCATTGGCGATGCGACGCCTGATTTTATCTGGGGCCTGACCAATAAAATTTCCTGGAAAGGCATAGACCTGTCCGTTTTTATCCAAGGGGTGCAGGGCAATCAAATTGTAAATGCCTATTTATTTGAAATCGGTTCCCTGAATTCGGAGACCAATGTTTTGAAGGAGTTCTACGACAACCGTTGGACGCCGGAAAACCCCAATAACATTTACCCCAAGGTCAATCCATCCGAGCGCAATATTTTCAGTGATGCCCAGATTGAGGACGGTTCTTTTGTCCGTCTAAAGAACATCACCTTGGGTTATGCGCTCCCTGCCAAATGGCAGCAACGGATCAAAGCTGGCAATTTTCGGATCTATGGGAGTGTCAATAACCTGATGACTTTTACCAAATACAGAGGCTATGATCCCGAAGTAAATGCTTTCGGACAAAGTCAGTTGCTGCAAGGGATCGATTATGGCGGTTACCCAATCGCAATTTCCTACATCGGTGGCATTCAAATTTCCTTTTAATTCATTTATTAACAGTAAGTTATGAATAAGATATTAATTCGCTATTTCATCCTTTCCTGCCTGCTTTTATGGGGTGTTTTAGCCTGTAAGAATCTGCTGGAGGAGGACCCGAAGGACCAGGTTTTTGTGAATAATTTTTTCCAGACAGAAAACGACGCTACAGCGGCGGTCAACAGTGTTTATGCTGTTTTGAATGCGACCAGTTCGGCGCCCAATTTTGGCGGCGTATATTTTAGCGATTACTGGGTTGCTACTGGTTTGGCTTCAGATGAAATGTCCAACCGGATCGCGGTGACTGATTACGACCAGCTGGACAAATTTACTTACCGGCCGGTGAATATTGTTTTGAACGAGTTCTGGACCCTGGCATACAAAGGCATCAACAATGCCAATTTTGCCATCGAGGGCATTCCGCGGGTAGAAGCTGCGGATGCCTTCAAGAACCAACGCCTGGGGGAGGCGCGATACTTGCGCGGCATGCTTTATTTCGATTTGGTTCGATGGTTTGGCGATATCCCGTTGGTGGTGCGCCTGGGTGGAGACGTGACCCCGCCCCGAAATTCCAAGGCGGATGTGTATGCCCAGATTATCAGCGATTTGGAATTTGCAGCGGCCAATTTGCCAGAAAGCTACCCAGCCAACGATGG
>JBBQLD010000136.1:0-10177 GCA_038327555.1 Chitinophagales bacterium | reverse complement strand
CGCCTGGGCCATCATCGGCGGCTTGAATTCTTCGATGTTCCTTTCGTTGATTGTGGTGCCGGTGGTGTACTGGATGTTTGACCGGGCAATGGAGAAATTGGGGATTGGGCGGAAGGAGAAGGTGGATTTTGTGGAGTAGGGCGACGAATTTCTTACGAGAAATGTGCGCCCAATTGTTAAAATATTTTCAATTCTTATCTCTAAAATTTTTTATTTGCTAATATTGCGGTAAAATTTCGATAAATCAACTGCTAAGCCTTGACTTCTTATTCAAAATTCGCTATCTTTGCCGCTGCACAGGTTTTTATAGGATTCATTATTTCAATATATATTGAATCAGTGTCGAATGGGAACCTTTTATTTACGGAAGGCATTTTGCACGACCATCTCAGAATGGCCATCATTAATCACCCTAAAACGGTATTATGTGTTTTAGGACTAGTTAACTTTGCTGTATACTACGGGGTAGAAAAGAGGCGTTCAGCCGATTATCAAAATAAAATTTTCGATAATTTATGTAGTAGTATTTTTTCTAAATTTTTGCTTTTTAACTCTCGTCCAAATTTAGACGAAACCAAAATTCGAGTAATCTTTTTTATTGCAAATGAGAAGTATGTTTTATGCAACAAGAAAATTCTTAAAAAAGAATTGCTCTTAATGCCAATAGCTCAATTTCAAAACAAACACAGCTCTAGAGTTTGCATTAATTACCGATGTAATGAAGGTTGTGTTGGCCTTTCTTTTTCTATGAGAAAGTTTACTCAGATACACATACGAAAAACTACAAACCCTGAAGTTTACTATGCAGATTGTTCAGATAAATTGGCAATGCCAATAAAGAAAGTTAAGAAACTGACAGATATGCCAATATTGCTTTTAAGCTTTCCTATTCGCTTTTTTAGAAGCGAGGAACTTTTTGGGGTTATTTCAATTGAACTTGAATCAAAAATAGAATTTACCCCCGAGGATGCTCGCTATATTGAAGATATTGTTTCTAATTTTTCTCCGTTTTTTCAAAAAAAAATTTGATATGAAAAATACTGATATTAAACATGAGTTTCAAAAGGAGCTTGAGAAAAATTTCAACATTTTCTTGAAAGTTAACTTTGAGGGCAATAAAATATTAATCCTGCCTCTTAAGGAGGATATTCCAATAATCGAACATGTAAAATATCTTTCAGAAAAAGATGAGTTCGAAATCCTTTTTCATTCAAAAAACAATTCGTTTAAGAACGAAAATATAGGTTCATTTCTTGTTTGCTACATGGACACTAATGATAACCTTATGGGATTAAAAATTAAAAATATAAAAAACGTACTTAAGGATAGCAAAAGAGTGTGTAATTTGTTAACCTTAAATAGTATCAACACAGAATTTGAGAATGATATATGTGTGCGAGACTCAAATAATCGCATTATTCATTTTTTTCGAGATATAGTAAAAAATATACTGCCTAGACTAGAAAATTCCAAAGACTTAAAAGACTTAGTTTCAGTTTAGAAATTTTATTTATTCGCACGACAAATTCCGCCGTGTATTTGCTTAACAAAGTAGGGTCTTATGCCGCCGCCCACTCGCAGATGCTATTTCAAATGCAAAGAGCGACCAAAAAAGTCTGATACAAAAGGTGCGAGGTCACAAGACCAACACACGGCGGAATTTTAGGCCCCAGACGCTCATGCGCCCGCCTTCCGAAACATACTCCACCCTTCCCTACCAGGCCCCAACGCCTGCCACAAAACCTCCTCAGGCGGCTTGGCTTCTAATAAAATCCGCTCCCCTGTGGCCGGATTATCAAACGCCAAACGCCAGGCATGGAGGTGTATGCTTCGGTCGGGATTGCTGCGGCGGGCCCCGTATTTCACGTCGCCTTTGATGGGGCATTTGATGGCCGAAAGCTGCGCGCGAATCTGGTGATGCCGCCCGGTAACCAACTGAATATGAAGCAAATGGTAGTGCTTACTGCTTTCCAGCAACTGGTAGCGCAGCTCCGCACGATCGGTACCTGGTTGCTCTTCATCGAAGGCGGTGGAGGTGTTTTTCGTCTGGTTTTTTTTCAAATAATGGACGAGTGTGCCTTCAGGTTTTGGTGGCATATTTTGCACCATGGCCAGATAGTCTTTCTGTACCGTGCGGGCCTGAAATTGAGCAGAAAAAAGCACCATTGCTTCCTGTGTTTTGGCAAAAAGCACCAGTCCGCTCACAGGCCGATCCACCCGATGAACCAGAAAAAGCGGGTGCCCACAGTACTTTTCAGCTATTGTCAGGAGTGAATCGTCGCCAGTTTTATCCGGTTGAGAAGTCAATCCAGGCGGTTTATTGATGACGAGGAACGCGGGATTTTCGTGTAGTATATTTAGCATAAGACAGTTGACCACAAGTGCTGCCACTTTTTAGGCAGGGACACAAAGTAACAAAAATTTGAGGAATTGGGTGCGGGCTTTGATCTATTCGTGGTTTTGTCAAATGGGTTGACTTTGAGAAAGCGACCATTTATATTTTATTCGAATGCTAAACCTCGTAGGTTTTTACACCCTGGCGTATCTACACAAGTTGACTAAACACCAAGCGTAAAATATTTTTGACGGGATTTACAGGATAAGTGCCGGCTTCGTCGACACATTAGCATAGAAATCCGTGGTTTTTGAGGCTGGAAAAGAGGATTTCAGGTTGGTGAAGCCAATTTACCCCTTTAATTTCTCTGGAAACGTCCGCGCTATCAGCGTTCTCGCCATGATCAAATTGGGATTAAACACCGCCAAACCCTGAAGATTCAGTCGTTCTTCGATCATGCCCAACTCCGTACAACCCAGCACAATCGCTTGGGCGCCAAGATTTTTCAGGTGTTGGATGGCCATGTTCAATAAGTCAATCGGCTCTTGAGGGATATTGGTTGAGGCTGACTTTATTTCATAGATAGCACGCTGGGACAAGGCTTCGTGCAATTCAAAATCAAGCACGATGGGTGAAAGGCCTGCGGCTTCCAATCGGTTTTGGTAAATCTTAGTCTTGTAGGTGCCGGAAGTGGAGAGCAGCCCCACGCTTTGTATTTTGGCTGGATGCAACTGAATGGCACGTACCGCCTCGTCAATCATGTTTACAAGCACTACTTGCGAACCATGCTCTTTCAAAATAGCCAGCATAGGGTCAAAAATCTGCGGTGCATGGGCCGTGTTGCAAGCGATCCCGATGTAATTTGAGCCAGCATTTTCGAGTAACAAAATGATTTTGGCAATCGCGAAGGCGGGATTTTCAGTGGTAATTCCAAGCAGAAATTCCGTTCGGTCAGTAATCTCATTAGGCATAGAAGCCAACAGCACGGGCAGATGATCTTGATCTGTATGTGCAATCGTATTTTCTACAATTTTCTTGTAAAGGTCAATACCCGCCATGGGCCCAATTCCGCCAACTATGCCTATCATAAGCAATGGAGTGATTAAAACATGTTGGAGATAAAAGAATAAGATTTTTGTGATGCAAAATTGGTGAATTGCACAATCAAGCCTTCACTTTGCGCTTCTTTCTATGTTGATGCCTTTTCTTTAAAATTTTCCAGATCTGTAGTATCGCAGTGACGGAGAACACGCATCCAATACTGAAATTAATGGCTTCCTGACTTGCATCCAATTTTTCTACCGCCATTTTTCCGCCAAAAATAAAAATGCAATGCGCCGCAAAAGTGCCCATTCCGATCCCCAATAAGTAGCCATTGTAAAACCCTTTTTCTGCCTTCAAAATACCCTTAGTTTGCAACACAGCACTCCATCCCAACCAAAACGGAATAGCCGCAGGACTTATGGCTCGCATACTGAGCCCCAATAAAAAACGGTGCATCGTATGAGAAAGCAACACGTTTTTAGCTCCATGATGGCCTAATGCTGCTCTAAAACTTGCGATAGCCAGGATTACTACGATCAATACCGTTATCCACTCTAGGATTTTAAAAATGCGTTCGTTTTTTTGAATCCAAACCAGTGCCACCAGCAGCAGCCGCACATAGATTACCTCCGCAACTATACTCCCAATAGAAAAATTGATAGCGGGCCTAATTCCCTCCGTTATGCTTATTTGCATCGCAGAAAGCCCGATAGTGCCAATGACTATCGAACCAAAAAAGCTGATGGACATCCCGGAATAGAAAACGCGGAATAGACTTTTCATGTATTTTGGCGACCACTAATCGAATTTATCCAACAAATCAAGGTGAGGGTTAACGGCGCGAAGATATTGCAAGCCTTTCCAAAATGGCCAGTAAGGATGCCCATGAGCATTGTTATAACTGCTCACCTGATAGAGCAATTTCCAGTGAAATAGTATTACGCTATATGCCTGCCACAAACTCATGCCGCAGTGGTAAATATGGCTGGGAGATGCTCCAGCGCCATTGTATTCAAGGATTGCAAAGTTTTTCCCTTGCTTTAAATCTGCAATTGAAGTACACTTAACATCGTATCGCCCCCAAAAAAAGGCACCGCTGTGGAGACTTAATTTATCAAAAAAGGCAGTCAATTCAGCATCTGCTTCGTGCGAGAGGTTGCGCAAGCGCGCTCCACGGCTGCGGTTGATGGCAAAAGAAAGCACGTATCGTTCCCGGTCGGCGGGCACCCAATCGAGTTTATCTTCATGCTTGCGCCCCATTTCTTCCGCGCGTTTGCCGGCTTGAGGATGCCGAGCTATGAGTTCGCGGAGGGTAGCCTGGCCGTCTCCCCACACTTCGAGTGCTTCCCGAAGGATGATGCCCGTAATTTGGCCCGTTTGTTCAGCCGGGTGGCGCACGTAAAAAACGCCTAGTTCCATGGGAGCGTCTATCAGGTCTTGCACCAGATAATCCATCGGGCAATAGCCGTGGTATTCAAGCAATTGCGCTTCTGTATCGATTTTTCGGAAAAGCAAGCCTTTGCGGCCCACGTCTGGTTTTACAATAAAAGGATATTGGAATCCGGCATCGGCCACGCGTTTTTTTACCCCTTCAAAATCTTCAGGAGGCTTCACCAAAATGGTGCGCGGATATACGCCCGCTGGCATTTGCTTATAAACATCGGTTTTGGTCTCGCCTTCGTATCCGCCAAACGAAATGGTGGGATTGGAGGGAGTAAAAAACCAGAATGAGCCCGCTTTTAAGGAATACCAAGCCCAAATCGGAGCGAGTGGAGCATAGAGTGCGGCGGCAGGCCAGAGCTCCCAATTGGTGAGTTTTTCAAAAAAACCGGGCTTTTGCGCGGCCGGGCTGGGTGGTGAGGCGATGGTGTTTTGCTCCTGCATTTTGCATTGTCTGAAAAAAGTGCGCAAAAGTAGGATTTTAGCCGGGAAAACAACCAACACTAAATCTGAATCATACGGAGAGTACGTTGGACTAAGCTTTTACCGCCAGCCGCTCACGCTCAATAGCAATATCATAAGCAGACTGCAAGCGCATCCAAAATGCTGCGTCTATTCCAAGTAGGGTTTATAACCGAATTGCCATTTGATCACTAATATGCCGCTTTTCATGCAACAATTCGCTCAACTGGCTGGCTTGAATATTCAATTGAGCAGCAAATTCAGTTTTTTTTAACTTAAGGGCTTCTATTTCCATTTGTAGCACTTCACCAGGATGAAGTGTCAAGTGTAACATTCTGACTTAGCATCAAATCCATTCACGTCTGTAATTGTAAGGCAATATTCCCCTGATGCGATTTCCAATAAATCCTTTGTTGTAGCCCCATTACTCCATTGATACGCAAATGGTGCCACCCCTCCAGGTGAGGGTGTAATGCTAATAGAGCCATTACTTTGTCCCGGGCATGCTTTCTTGACAGTTTGCAATGGTTGAAAAGCGGCATTGCATTTTACTATTGTTACAGAAAAGGTAGTGTAACAAAAGCCATCTGGAAATATTATTTTCAATGTATATTCTCCAGGGTTACATAAATCAAATAAGTCTTCTGTACTAGCAAAGAAGCCGTTAGGGCCAGTCCATTCATAAGTCGGGGTTCCGACAATCCCATCTACAGAAATATCTACCATTCCATTACATCCACCATTTGGTAGGATTGGAGTTATCAAATTTTCAATAATAGTATATGAATAATTATGAACACAAACACAGGTTATTTTATATGTGGCTGAAGCAGACCTGCAAAATGCATCCGTTACAACTACTTGATATGAACCAGGTTGCAATCCGGAAACATCCTCTTGACCGTCGTTGCCCGGAATTCCATTTAAATATTTCACCAGAACATTTCCAGCTGTATTATACCACCTTATTTCGTATGGAGGGTATGATCCATTAATTTGCAAGTTAATCGATCCGTTATTACAGCTAACATCAAAAGTCGCGTTTGTAGCAACTCCTGAAAGTGCACTATTGGGTTGGCATACAACAATACCCCTAAAGAGGAATATTGGTTAACATCTCTTCAGGAACAATTTCTCGAAAATCTTGAGCATATCCATTATGGTTAAACACAAAAAGCATCGAAAGAATATGGCAAAATAATTTCATCGTTTCACATTTAAATGGTGAGTAAACTTAATCCACTTTATTTAGCTCAATGGCGCCAGTGCCAATATTAATTATCCTTCTTTGAATTACCGGATGTGCGAATGGGGTATTACAACAAGAATAATGTTGCAGTAAGGTATAGCCGACTCGATTTGCGGCAATTGCAGTGTTAACGGTAAGGGCAATATTCTAAATATTTCACAAATTTTGTAAATTTTTTAGCCCCGTTCAGCCAATTCCAACCAGCGCATCTCCTTTACATCTAGATCGTCTTGCAATTTTCCCAACTCTGCTGAAAGTTTCCCGGCTTCGACAGCACCCAGATCAGCGGCATTAAATCGCTCCAGAATCTGCTTTTTTCGGTTTTCCAAGGTGGCGACTTCCTTGTCGAGTTTTTTCATCTCGTTGCGCTCGGTACTGGTAAGTGTGGAGACTTGGCTGGTTGCCGTAGTTGGCTGAATATTGCCCCCTCCTGTGCTATTGCTGACGGCATCTGCAACCTGCCTTTCGATCCGTTTTCCGGCCCTGTATTCCGCATAAGATCCATTGAAATCTTTGATTTTGCCATCGCCTTCAAAAACGAACAGGTGATCAACCAGACGATCCATAAAGTATCGGTCGTGCGTGACGACCACCAGACAACCCGGATAATCCTCCAGAAAATCTTCCAAAACCTGCAAAGTCAACACGTCCAAATCATTGGTAGGCTCATCGAGAATCAGGAAATTTGGGTTCTTCATGAGCACGGTGAGCAGGTACAGCCTTCTGCGCTCACCACCAGATAGTTGGCTCACATACACCTGTTGCTGCGGGCGACTAAACAGAAAACGCTCCAGCAATTGCGCCGCAGAAAGTTCTTTGCCCTTGTCTAGCGGGATAAAATCTGCAATATCACGCACCGCATCAATCACGCGGCGGTCTTCTTTTAAGCTTAGTCCTTCCTGACGGTAGTGGCCGAAAGTCACGGTGTCGCCGACCACTACTTTTCCAGTGTCTGGAGCCAGCACCTGAGTGATGAGCTGGAGAAACGTGGACTTGCCAGAGCCATTCTGGCCCACAATGCCTACGCGTTCTTTGCGTTTGAATTTGTAGCTAAAGTGTTCGATCAACTTCTTCTCGCCATATGATTTACTGATGTTGTGCAACTCCACAATTTTGCCGCCCAGCCAGGTTTCTTTGATCGAAAGGCTCATCTCGTCTTTGACCTTTTTCAAGGAATCGTTCGTTTCCTTTCGATTGAAATAAGCATCTACCCGGGCCTTGGCTTTGGTGGTACGTGCCTGTGGCGATTTGCGCACCCAATCCAGCTCGTTTTTGAGGAGTTTATTTTGGCGGTCGTAGGTGGTGGCCTCGTTTTCTTCGCGAAGGGCCTTTTTCTCCAGGTAATCCGAGTAGGAGCCTGAATAGCGACGCAATTGGCCACCTTCCAGTTCTATGATACTGTCACACACATTTTCAAGAAAATAGCGATCGTGTGTGACCATAAAAAGGGTGATTCCGGGCTGCTGGAGGTATTCTTCAAGCCATTCGATCATTTCTACATCCAGATGGTTGGTCGGCTCATCGAGAATCAGGAAATCAGGTTCTTCGAGGATGATCTTGACCAATGCAACCCGCTTTTGTTGTCCTCCGGAGAGCGAACTGACTTTTTGCTCAAAATCGGTCATTCGAAAGCGCGAGAGCGTTTCTTTCACTTTAGCCTCGAAAGTCCAGGCATTTTGCTGATCCATTTCGGCGATCGCCTCGGTGAGCTCGTCCGGGTTTTCATGGTGGAGCAGGGCTTTTTCATAACGCTGCACCACTTTAACCAGGGGATTAGAAGGGTCCAGCACGGCACCCAAAACGTCCATACCCGGCGGAAAGATCGGTTCCTGGTCTAGCCAGCCAATATGAATGCCTTTGCGGATGGTAATTTTCGCGTTTTCGCCTTCGCTGCCTTCTTTGCCTGCGATCACCCGCATGAGCGTGCTTTTGCCGGTGCCGTTTTTGGCAATGAGACCGATCTTATGCCCCTTGTCAATGTGCAGGCCGATATTTTGAAAGAGCAGCTTTTCGCCGTAACTCTTGGAGACGTTCTCTAGTGTAAGAAAATTCAATGTATGGATTGTTGGACGTTGATCAGCGTTGACGCTTTATTTCAAAAAGTTGGCAAAGGTAGGCTTTTCATGATTTACGATATCCGATTACATGATTTACGATTTACGATTGGGTGCTATAGCTTGTTTTTTGTGCTAAAACCCAATCAGAAATCGTAAATTGACTTGGCTCTCACAAGAATCGAAACACCAATTCCATCTCAAATCCGGCCCGAATGAGCGAGGCGGCTGTTTTTTCGCGGACATTGGGGTCCTTGGCATATTGCTCGCGTTTTTTATCGAGGAGCTTATGGATCAGGGCTTCGTACTCGGCCTCGTCAATGGATTCAAGGGCCTGACTTACCAGGGCAGGCGAGATGTCGCGCATCCAAAGTTCTTGACGAATGCGTACGCGGCCCCAGTAATTGTAGCGGAATTTGCCCCCGGCAAAAGCCATGGCGAATCGCGCTTCGTTGAAAAATTTGTCGTCCTGAAGTACCTGGTAGATCTGTTCAGCATCGGCTTGAGCAAGTCCACATTCGGCTAATTTGCTGCGCACTTCTTTGGGGCAGCGCTCGCGATAAGCGCAGAAACGCTCCATTTTTTGGAGGGCTTCTGCGGGGGTAAGGGGTTTTTGTTTTTGAAACTTGGACACGTTTGATTTCCTTGATTAATGCTTCTTTACTTGCGTTTAGCACAAAGGTAAGCATAGCGTATTTGATGGCCTCTGTTGCCTCGGGATTTGCTTTTTGAATGGTTGCGCGGACTTGTTTCAGGAGTTCCTGAGTGGGTTTTGGGAGGCTGGCGATGTACTCGTATATGTTTAGGATCTGGTTTGTAGTCTTGGTTATGTTAGGGGATTCGGGTTAGGCTATTTTTGGTTTTTTGAACAGCGTGAACCGTAACGTAGGCGCTGATTCCGTAGCCGCGTTTAGCGGCTATGTGAGTCAGCGCAGCGTTAGCCTTCTTTACCATTTCAGCCCAGCAACCTCTATAACCATATACTATCCTGTCTTATGACCTTCGGCTTATGCCGCATCTATTGCAATGTCAAGCGCCCAATCATAACCACTACTTTTTAAACAAAATTTTACAGCAGCAGAATATTCTGATTGCCTACAAGCCATTTCAAACAATTTTTTCTTACCAGCATCAATTGCCATCTCCCGTGCGGTGTCGTATTTTATTTTTTGTGAACGAATTGAAATATCGATTGCTTGAATAAGTTTTGAGGTATCGTGATACTTAGTTCTTCTCCCCTCTATTAATCCTTCTTTATTTAAATTCATTCTGCGGATGGTATATTCCGCTTGTATATGATCACGCGAAGTATGATCTGAGTTAAAAGGCCGCACCTCTCCTGAATTGTCAAAACTTAACTTCTTAGGTTCCGTTATTTTTATGGGATCCAAAAACCTAATGTCCTCATTTTCAATAGCATCCCCATAAGTCATTGCTTTATTGGCATTCACGTGGAAATAATCCTTTTTACGCACATTAGGAGCCGGGCCAGAATACCTGTAATTCATCCAATCAAAAGCCAACCACCAGTAT
Source organism: Chitinophagales bacterium (assembly GCA_038327555.1). GTDB lineage: Bacteria > Bacteroidota > Bacteroidia > Chitinophagales > Saprospiraceae > M3007. Next base: position 60 of record JBBQLD010000136.1, on the reverse strand, counting down.
CCTCCTTGATCTGTATTGTCATCTTCATATAAGACTTTCTTTTTAGGTCGGAAATGATCT
>JBBQLD010000135.1:0-10204 GCA_038327555.1 Chitinophagales bacterium | reverse complement strand
TTGACGGTTTGGTCAGATTATTTTGAGATGAGACTAGGCGCGACGAAGGATTGTAGCGGGCTCTCCATGACTGAGGCGCAACAAAGTATCAGTTCAAAAGAGTCGAACAAACCGTCAAAGACTTCGTGCCCCTGCCACTAGTGCTTGCGTTTAAATAAGGACAGCCCGGCATCCAAAGGATACCGGGCTGTCCTGTTCTATAGTTCATCGTTCCTACCTTATCGTTTCTTCTGTTGCTTCCCGCCCGTCTTATTCCAAAATTTCCAATCCTTAATTTTCTTGCGTTCCCGCTTTTCGATGATATAGCGAAGCGAAACTGAGGCTCCATTCCATTCAAACGGACGGGCTTGATCGCCAGATAAATGAAGTTCAGGTTTCCAGTCCACCGCAAGATTAATACGGCCCAAGGACACTTCCAGACCAGCAATACCACTGATTCCCATCACATTATCATGTATTTCACTTGATTCGCGGGCTGAATTTTGTTGCCAATAGTAGTGTACCCCTGCACCAGTATAGAAATTAGTGCCTCGAAACAATATCTTGTGGTGCTTTTCTGCCAATAAGGTAATACCGAGGTCTTTTGAAGCAATAAATGGCGTGTGCAATATTCCTTCTACCGTCCAACCTTTTGTAATGTACTGTTGCACGGTGAGATTAAAACCGTTATCAAATCTGACACCAGCGGCAGTTTTATACCGCTGCGCAGAAGCTGAAACCGTGAATAAAAGAACCAGGAGTAAGGGGCTAAGGAAAAACCGAATCTTTTTCATGTTAATTATTGTCTCGTTTTGTGTGAAACTGTCGCCAAAACGGGCGGATAAGTGGCGATGTTTTTAAAGGAAAAATCGTTTAATATTTTTTTAACCGAATCCCGCCCTATTTTGCGCCCAAGTGTTAAAAAATGGGTTTCGCTAACTTTTCGTAGGCATCCTTCCAGTTACCATGAACTACTTCCAGATCGGCGAATTTTTCCGCTTTTACCATACCGCTATCACCAAATATCAACTACACTCCCCTTTTGTGTTCGAGTTAGCCTGTGCATTATTAGAAGATGAACGCTGGTTTTACGCTTTCGGTGATGTGGAGGTAATGCGCGATAAACTATTGAAAAGCGATTTGGCTCTGAGTATCGTGGACTATGGAAGTGGCGGAGTACAAGACTCAGCTCCTGGCAATAAAAAACGCAGTGTTCGGCATGTGGCCAGACAGTGGGGAAGTTCGGCAGCGCAGGGACAAATGTTGTTCCGACTGGCCAATCATTTACAGCCTAAAAAGATGCTGGAGCTTGGCACCTCTGTTGGTATTGGAGCAATGTACCTGGCTTCTGCCGTTCAGGAAGCACGTTTCATCAGCTTGGAGGGTAGTGCTGAAATGGCACAGGTAGCGCGGATGAATCTGGAGTGGTTGGGGCTTTTAAAAAACATTGAAATTAGGGAAGGGCCTTTTGAGCAAACTTTAAAAATCGCACTCGGAGATTTGCAATCGCCTGATTTTATCTTCTTTGATGGCAATCACCAACAAGCACCCACACTTCGCTATTTTGAGGAAAGCCTTTCATTTGCCCGCCCCAAGACCGTTTTTGTGTTCGATGACATGCATTGGTCGGCAGATAGGGCCGAGGCTTGGGCGCGGATCAAAAATCATCCACAGGTTACCTTGACGCTTGATTTTTTTGAGCTTTCCTTGGCTTTTATGGATCCGGATTTTCGAGAAAAACAACATTTCGATATATTGCCTGCTCGCTGGAAGCCTTGGATGTTTTTTTGAAGTGGTTCTGTTTAGTTTTCCAAAAATCACAAACCCTTGCTACTAGACTTATCCTACCGCCAGATTTGGAAAATTTCGGCTCCGATCATGCTTGGTTCGGCAGCCCAAAACGTCATCGCTATGAGTGATGCGGTGCTCTTGTATCACAAGGGAGAAGTGGAGTTTGCAGCCATGGGTTTTGTCGGGGTTTTTTACATCACCATTGCGGCCATAGGTTTTTCTTTTTCACGGGGAGGGCAAATTATGATCGCCCGACGGATGGGAGAAATTAGGCCCGGAGCAGTGGGCCATACCTTTCACACGATGTTGCTTTTTGAGTTGGCCCTGGCGGCGGTGATGTGGGCATTTATGCGCTTTGGGTCTGCCTGGTTTTTCCAATTTTTTCTCGAACACTCTCCTGAAGTCTACGAAAAAAGCCTTGAATACATCCATTATCGCTCCTATGGGGTGTTTTTCAGTTATGGGGGCGTGGCTTTGATTTCGTTGTACACTGGCATCGCGCGACCCCGGATTATTCTGGCCACAACCTTACTTTTAGCCCTTGTGAATTTAGGCCTAAACTATGCCCTAATTTTTGGCAAATTCGGTCTCCCAGAAATGGGCATCGGTGGCTCAGGCTTGGCGAGCAGCATTGCGGAAGGCGTGGCATTTGTGTTTTTTGTAACCTACATGGTCTTTGACAAGCAAATTCGAGATCAACACATCTTCAAGATACCCAAGCCAGACTGGCCGATGACTTTGCATCAACTTCGCATTGCACTACCCGTGGTGGTGCAAGCTGCTATTGGACAAGGCAGCTGGGTGTTTTTCTTTGGTATGGTAGAAAATTTGGGCGAACGTCCGCTGGCCATTTCAAACCTTGCACGCACGGTTTATCTCTTTCTTTCGATTCCGCTTTGGGGCTTTTCGACGGGCGTCAATACGCTGGTTTCCAATTTGATCGGACAAAATCGACGCGCTGAAGTGCTGGGGGCTGCCTGGAAAACCGGCAAATTGTGCTGGTTTGTGACAATGCTCATGGCCGTGCCTATTTTGCTGTACCCCGAAAAACTACTTTATCCGCTCTTGGGCAAAGCAGACATGAGCCTGATCACAGAGACACAGCCAATCTTTTACTTTTTGTTGTGCCTGCTCAGTTTCTCCACCTTTGGAGCAGTACTGATGAATGCGCTTTCAGGCACGGGCGCCACCTGGTTTGGCTTAAAACTTCAGGCACTTTGCATCGCTTTTTATCTCGGTTATATTTATTGGGTGACCAATTTTACGCAGCTCGGTTTGATCTGGGTCTGGGCCGCAGAAGTGCTGTATTGGGTGCCGATGATCGTTTTGGTGTTGGTTTATTTGCGTTCGGAAAAGTGGCACGAGATGCGATTTTGAAGATAAAATTGGACACCCCGTCTGCGCGTTTGAAAAAAATGAGCCAGGATAACCGATGATTATGGCAGAAAGCCTTTGCTTCGCGGTGTGAACAACCTGTTTGAACTTTTATCCTGGGAGGTTTCCTCCTTTTTTAATTTTCTAAAACCGATCTTTTCCAACCATGAAATGTACGAAAATAATTCTCAGCTTAGCATTTTTAACCGCCACTTTAATTGCCCAAAATCTGGTAGCCCAACCAGGTGAAACAGGGCAAAGAATGCGCATTTCACAAGGTAGAACCGTGCTCGGCACTTATGGTGTAGCTGGCACTGCTGCAGAATCAGGCATATCGACCCCTATTCCACTTACGACAGCTACTGCGCTCACTTTTGAGTCATTGGATGCCACTACACCGAGCGTAGGAAATGTGCTTTGTAGAGGAGTAAATGATGGTAACTGTGGCTGGTACAAGGCGTTTTGGATCTTTGGGGATGGGAATTACATAAAATTCAGGGATGATGTTTCAACCCTGGATGCGGCCTCCAAAACGATTGTTGGATATCGCTATTTCCAACCCGGGCTTTATAACCCGGTTGTTTACCTGACTGAAAAATACCACAACAGTAAACCTCCAGAAGAAGCCCGCTCCAGTATCAATGTAAGCGGGGCTGGGGCATCTGGCACCCCCATTGAGCCGACTGTTCGACTGGTTGCAAGACCTGATGCAAAGGTGGATATAGATTATAACCACACCCCAAGAGCAGGATACCCTATAAATTTCGTGCTCTCTTATCGTCGTTCTGAACCAGCCACAACAGCGCTTTTTTATTACAATTCATTGAGTAATATTGGGTTTGGATCCTTTGCGCCTACCAGTTTATTAAAGTACAAGGCGACTGAATTAACGGCTTACCAAAATACAGCGTTTACACCACAAGTGGTTGAGAACCTAGCAACAGGCGCTGCCCCGCCATTCGTTTTTGGTGGGCCATCTTTGCTCGATGCCATGAATACTAAATTCAAGAGCCGTCTGCTTTTTAATACTGCCGCTCCAATAGGTTTGTTTACCGAGGGCGTTACAGAGCTTCGGGTTTTCCCAGTCCTTGAGACGTTCAAAATGGCTGATTTACCCGACGGTGCACTGCCGCCGGCCACAAGTCCAGCCTGTTTTGCCTGTATTTTGGTCGGCCCAGATTCCGTGTCAAGTAGTGACCCTGCACATGGCAGAATGCTTAAACTTGCACAAACGCTTTTTGGCAACAACTTCACCGGAAGTTTCAGATTGGGACCTAATAGCCAAATTTATATCAAGGGTATCGAATTGCTCAATCTGACCTTGGATGCAAGCCATGATCCAAATGGATTGGTGGTAACCGACATTCGCGATTTAGGGACTGGTAAATTCCGGGTAAGTTTCAGGATGCTCGTTTGTAATACCGGGTCTGGAAACGAAACCAACCCGACACTCACCTTTAATGACATTACTGGCGGGCATTATGTTGCTCAGCCTCAATTTATTGATCTTTCGGGAACTGCACCAGTTTGGACAGGCGGAACACCTGGGTTGTCGTGGAGCGCAAATCTGCCTGGCTTCCAAATCACAGGCGTACCTCCAGAGTACGAGCCCTCTTGCAGAGAATTGTACTTTACCCTGGAAACCGATGCCGCTGGAGTTGCCCGGTTATATGACGAAAGCCCTCGAGCAGTAGAAGTTTGTGTCAAATTTTCCGCGGGTGACGGAGCCTGTAGTCCTAACGATATGCTGTCCAGCCAACAATTCCAAAAAGAAGACGGCACTTATCCGGGTATCGGAGAAGCACGACCAGGTGATGGCCCAAATCCTGTTCCTACTCCTACCAATTCCTGTGGATTACTTTGTATCTTGCTTATCCTAGTGATTGTAGGGATTTTGATTTGGTATTTCTTTAAGCAGCAAAACGACTAATTTTTCTTAGTAACGACTAATAAACAACTTCCCGGTTTCACGATTTACGTTTACTAAACCTTATAGGTTTAGTAAACGTAAATCGTGCACTAGTTTTTTTCGTACTAAGCCACAATTTGCTGCCTAAAGCTGGGACAGTATTAATTCAGAAGACAAAAGGTGTTCCGGGTTAGCCGCAATTTCATTTTGCCACAATCGTTTAGGAACGTGCGCATAATAGCTTGCGCCTAGTCCAAAAATCTTCGCCAATGGGCAAAATTGCTACGTTTCTACTATTCTTTTTCTCCATGCCGCTTTATGCGCAAATGGATTCATTGCAAGCTGAGCAATTCATTTTAAAGGCTAAGTCATGTCTTCAAAAAGGAGCAGTAGACAGTTCCTACTATTATATTGAAGGAGCCAGGAAGCACTTTAAAGCACTCGACCAACTGGCACCTTGGTTAAAAACTTATTCTGCCCTGGCCTACATTATTAGCAGTGATTTGGACCAACCAGACAAAGCCGTTGAATTGATTGAACAGGGACTTCGAGAAAAATGGCGCGAACCAAACACCCCGAAAGAGTGGGAACAGTATACCATGACTTTACTAGCTGCAGGCCACGTGCTACGCACGGATGCAGGTGACTATATTGGAGCAAAAAACTACTTTGAAAAAGCCCAAAATATTTTCTTTAGCAAACTCGGCGAACACAGTGATCGAGTGGCCCGTTACTTGTACCATAACCTAGGTAACATTTATACACGTATTGGCGATTATGAGCGAGCTATCAGCCTTTTTCGCCGTAGTTTAAATTACAGCCAGTTATACCCCGAAGCTAAATTAAGTGATCATGGTGATCTTGCCATTGCACTTAATGAGGTTGGGCTGCACGATGAGGCGCTAAGGGCTGTCCGCCAAGGACTTAGCTTGAAAGACCTAAGCAGTGATTATAAAATAAGCCTTTTTCTGAACGAAGCTGATGCTTTGCTTAAGCTTGGGCAGCCTGCACTGGGTATGAAGTCTTTGGATAAAACCCCATTGTTGATCAAGCAGATGGTGGCGGAGCAAGGCGATTTGGATGAACAAAACTACCTCTGCCAATACCATGCTACAAAAGCTGAAATTCATGCTGCTCAAAATCAAAATGTAGAAGCACAAATCCATTGCCATAAAGCACTCGAAGCTGGTAAAAAAAAATGGGGAACCGAAAAACGCAGGGAGATTGGCAAAGTGTACGACTTGCTAGGCACTTTAATGTTGAAACAAAATCAACCCCGCGCGGCACTGGCCTATTTCCATCATGCGTTATTTTGTGTAGTACCTGGGCTGAATTTAACCGACCTAACCCAATCGCCTTCATCCGCTAATTTTTACTCCGAAAACACGATTCTAGAAGCCTTGCAAGGCAAAGCTCGGGCCTTTCAAGCATTGAATCAACTCGACAAAGCCTTAGAATGCTACGAACTAATCCCCTTCGTAGAGGCAAAATTGCGTGCTACCCACGCCTACGAATCGTCCTCTTTATTGGCCTTGAAAGAAAGCCGTCAGCGTTTTCAAGATGCCATTGACCTGACCTGGAAACTGTTTGAGCGCAGTAACGGCAACCCGCAATACATCGAGCGGGCCTTTCGTCTCACTGAGCTTGCGCGCGGGATGCTCCTGCTCCAAAGCCTCGTACAAGCCCGACAATACCTCCCCGAAGACATTCGCGAAAAAGACTACGACCTCCGTGCGCGTATGGCGTGGCTGGAACATGAAATCGCAACTGAAAGAGAGAAGGAGAAAGCATCGACTCCCAAAAAGATTGAAACTTGGGAAAATCAGCTCTTCGACCTAAAACTCGAACGCCAAAAACTACTGGCCGATTTCCCCGCTTACAACAATCCAGATTCACTTTTCCTTCAGGTATTGGCTGCAAAAGATGTGCGCAGCCTGCTCCGTCCCGGACAAGCGATGGTCGATTATTTTCTAACTGAAACAGCGGCCTATATTTTCAGCTTTGATGCCTCCGGCGATTTTAGGTGGCGGAAAGCCGCTTTGCCTGAGTTGTTCCGGGAACAAACCAAGCAATTCAGCGCATACCTCTGGGCCGGTGAAGAAGCTGGACGTGCAGCCTTCCTCCAAAAAGCCTGGATGCTTGACTGTCTCCTGATTGCCCCGGAGCGTAAACGCTGGGGTGCAGCCATCAGCAGCCTCCTGATCGTGCCGGATGATGTATTGATGTTGGTGCCCTTTGATGTATTAATCAGCAGTCCGGCAGTCGAAAAAAGTACTTGGCGCGATCAGCATTGGCTTCTGGCCGATTACAGTTTGGGGTACGCCTATTCTGCCACCCTGCTGAATATCCAAAAAAGCATCAGTGAAACCCATTTAAAGGCCGTTTCAAGGCCGCCACAGGTCTTCGGCGGCTATGCCCCAATTTATGAACGAGACAGTTCGTATAAACTGGAGAATACTGGTCCAATGACCGAAAAAGTATGTGATATGCTGGGTGGAAAAGCCTGGTTGGGCACAGCGAGCAGCGAATCTTGTTTCAAAAACTCAGCAGTTAATTACCGCACCCTACTGCTCGCCATGCACGGCATTTCTGACAACGAACACCCCGAACTCTCCCGCCTGCTTTTTGGCGACCCAGGGCCGGATTCTTTGATCAACAATAATATTCTTTACGCCTCAGAACTTCAGATCATGCAGCTCCAGGCGGATCTGGTGGTACTCAGTGCCTGTCATTCAGGCTCAGGCAAGTTGGAACAAGGAGAAGGTGTGTATAGCCTTGCAAGGGCATTCGCAGCGGCAGGCGTGCCGGCTTCTGTCATGAGCCTCTGGTTGCTCCACGAAAATACTGCCCCACCGCTTGTGGAGGCCTTTTTTAAATACTTGCAACAAGGAAAAACTAAGGATGAGGCATTAAAACTAGCCAAATTAGATTTCCTGAAAAACGATGCAAATTTCGAGATGACGCACCCGTTTTTTTGGGCTGGTCTGGCAGCATCTGGGGATATGCGGGCTTTGGACTTGCCTGAGAAATCTGCCTTTGGGCAAGGTTGGTGGTTGGTTTTGGGGCTTATACTATTGGCAGGTTTCTTACTTGGGTGGTGGAGATTAAGGAGACGAGTCTGAAATTTTCAATCAATTTTCTGACCTTTGCAGCGATTTTTAAAAGCATTCGATGCGTACGCCGAGTGTCAACCTCATCGTTCATAGTTCATAGTTCATAGTTACTTAGTAATGCAAGAAGATTTGTTCAAGCGCATCGTGTCGCACAGCAAAGAATACGGATTTATTTACCCCTCATCTGAAGTGTACGACGGATTGAACGGCGTGTATGATTACGGCCCAATGGGCGTAGAACTCAAAAATAACATCAAAGAATACTGGTGGCGCGCCATGGTGCAGATGAACGAGAACATCACCGGACTCGATTCAGCCATTTTTATGCACCCACTTATTTGGAAGGCAAGTGGTCACGTGGATGCATTTAACGACCCCTTGGTGGACAATAAAGACTCAAAAAAGCGTTTCCGCGCCGATGTGCTGATCGAAGGGGAGATTGATAAAATGACTGGAAAGGCCGATAAAGAAGTAGAAAAAGCGGCCAAACGATTTGGCGAAACCTTTGACGAAAAGATGTTTCGCGAAACAAACCCCAGGGTACTGGAATACACGCAAAAAGCAGATGCTGTAGAAAAGCGCCTCGCCAACGCCTTAAAAAACAACGATATGGCCGATTTGAAAGCCATCATTGACGAGTTGGAGATTGCTGACCCGGACAGCGGTTCGCGCAACTGGACTGAAGTCCGTCAGTTCAACCTGATGTTCTCCACCCAAATGTCGAACACCGGAGCGGGCGACAAACTCTACCTCCGCCCGGAAACAGCGCAGGGTATTTTTGTCAATTTCCTTAATGTTCAAAAGACCACCCGCCAAAAAATCCCTTTTGGAATTGCTCAAATCGGAAAAGCCTTTCGAAACGAAATCGTGGCGCGGCAATTCATTTTCCGAATGCGCGAATTTGAGCAGATGGAAATGCAATTTTTTGTGCGCCCCGGCACCGAAATGGAATGGTACAACACTTGGAAAGCACGCCGTATGGCTTGGCATCAGGCGGTTACTCCAGCGGCAAAACTTAGGTTCAAAGACCACGATAACCTCGCGCACTACGCCAATGCTGCGGTGGATATTCAGTTCGAATTTCCTTTTGGTTTTAAAGAATTGGAAGGCATTCACTCTCGCACCGATTTCGACCTACGTAGCCACTCCGAATTATCGGGCAAAAAGTTGCACTTCTTTGATCCTGAACTCAATGAGCACTACACGCCATTTGTGGTGGAAACCTCGGTCGGCTGCGACCGTATGTTTCTTTCCGTACTGTCGAATGCGCTTGTAGAAGAGACCGTACCTGACGCGCAAGGTGAAGACAGCACCCGGACGGTCTTGCGCATCGCACCAGCCCTCGCACCCGTGAAATGTGCAGTGTTGCCACTGTTGAAAAACAAAGACGAATTAGTGGGCAAAGCCCGAGAAGTGTACGACAAATTGAAACTCCACTTCCTTTGCCAGTACGACGAAAAAGATGCCGTCGGTCGCCGCTATCGCCGTCAGGATGCCATTGGTACGCCATTTTGTATAACTATTGACTTTGAAACCCTTGAAAACGAAACCGTTACCATCCGTGAGCGCGACTCGATGTTGCAGCAGCGTGTCCACATCAGCGCGGTAGCCGGTATGGTGAGCGAGAAGGTGGATATGCGGAAGTTATTGGAAAGTATTGCTTAAACACGGAGTGTCGCTGTTATGCCAAAAGCATAGCGTGAAAATTTGGCACGGAATTGTTTTTTGAATTTCTCGAAATCCTGTAAGCTAGGACATGTACACAAGTTCACAAGGTTTTATGAATAAGTAGCGGGGACTATTTTTTGACAGGATTTATAAGATGAACAGGATTTAATAGGGGTATAAATCCTGTTTATCATGTAAATCCTGTCTAAAGTATTTTACGTTTGGTCTTTAGTTCTACTTTGTCATATTAGCCGCAGCGCGGCGTAGCGTCTGTAGCAATGGATTAATTGGGATTTGTTGGAGGTGCATCGCACCGAAACCTTGCATCGTTTCGGTGCGATGCACCTCCAAAACGAATCTTTACATTATT
>JBBQLD010000134.1:0-10229 GCA_038327555.1 Chitinophagales bacterium | reverse complement strand
GTTAAAAGTGGCAAGTTAAAAGTGGCAAGTTAAAAGTGGCAAGTTAAAAGTGGCAAGTTAAAAGTGGCAAGTTAAAAGTGGCAAGTTAAAAGTGGCAAGTTAAAAGTGGCAAGTTAAAAGTGGCAAGTTAAAAGTGTCAAGTTAAAAGTGGCAAGTTAAAAGTGGCAAGTTAAAAGTGGCAAGTTAAAAGTGGCAAGTTAAAAGTGGCAAGTTAAAAGTGGCAAGTTAAAAGTGGCAAGTAGGCATGATCAGGAATTTAAGCCTGAAACACCCAACTTGCCACTTTTAACTTGTTACTTTTAACTTTTAACTTGTTACTTTTAACTTGCCACTTTTAACTTTTAACTTGCTACTTAAAACTTGTTATTGCTTCCTCAATCAGCAAGGCAAAAAAATCGCCTAAAGCCCAACCATGTGCCACAGCTTGTTGCGGCACAATACTGGCGGGTGAAATACCGGGGATTGTATTGGCCTCCAAAAAGTGGAAGGTTTCACCCACCAAAATATAATCGAAACGTACCACGCCACGGCATTGCAGCGCATGGTAGAGAAAATGCGAGTTGGCCTGGCATTGCTGGCTGAGTGCTGGAGAAATTTCCGCAGGAGTCACTTCTTTGGAACGCCCTTCGTACTTGGCTGCGTAGGTGAAAAACTCGTCGTCCGGGATAATTTCGGTGACGGGTAAAACCACTACTGCTCCGCCCACCCGCAAGGCTCCGTTGGAGAATTCACGACCCGGCAAATAACTTTCAACCACTACTTCCTGATCAAATTGGAAGGCTTCTTCAATGGCAGGAAGAAGTGCTTCTGTTGTCTTCACTTTGCTTACGCCAAAACTGGAGCCATGGGTGTTTGGTTTTACAAAAACGGGCAAGCCTAAAGACTCAAGTGCCTCATTTTCAATAGTTTGATCACGTTGCAATAAAACGGATTTGGCCATCGGAATGCGGCTACCATATTGGGCTATTTGCATTTTGGTATTGTGCTTATTCATCGTGAGCGCACTCACATAGCCATTGCAGCAGGTGTAAGGAACGCCGAGCATTTCTAGATAACCCTGCATTTTGCCATCTTCCAGCGGGGCGCCGTGAAGCGCAGCAAAAGCACAATCAAAACGTATGTGCTCGCCATTCAAGGTCAGGGAGAAATCATTTTTGTCTACCTGAACGCCTGAATTTAGATCGCACCAATCCGCTTTTTGGACATCAATTTGAAAACAACGATAGCAGTCTTTGGGCAAGTGATCGAACACGACCTGGCCGCTTTTGAGGGAAATGACGCGCTCTTCAGAATCGCCGCCGGTTAGAATGGCTATGTTTTTCATGGATGTGATTTTCGTGTGACGGCCCAAAGGTACACAGGCTTTAAAATTGTGATAGGCTTTAAGGAACGAGAAAAATAAGTTCCAAGGAGATTCTTCGCCCTTCTAGTTGGAGTATCCGGGAGCATTTCTGCCTTGATTATACCTTACGCTCTGTCCACTCCCGAACACCCATTTGTCCGAATTCGAACAATTTAAAAGTTTAGTATTTTTCCTAACTACCTGAAAGTCAAAGTTAAAAATTTCCGGCACGTGATATGACACTATAATACAAAGTTCCATTTTAGCTTTCCAGGCTATGATTCAAAACTACCTCCGCTCGGCTCTACGGAATCTGCTATTGTTAAGTACGTGGGCAGAAATACATGCAGTTCAAATTTTTGCTTAATACTTGATTATTAGTAAGTTACAGGGTTCATAACGCATCACTACTTAGGATTGGCTGACATTTGTCGCCGCTTAAAAAATCAAATACCAAAATCATGGAATTCACCGTTTTTACTCAAATTTTGCGCAGTCTTCGCCACCAAAGGGGCTTTGTTGCACTCAATTTCATTGGCCTATCCGTGGCCCTAACCGTAGGATTGCTCACGGGGATTATGGTCTTGCATGAGCGCAGTTTCGATAATTTTCATCCAGATAGTGCGCGTTTGTTCCGAGTGGTCACTCAAATGGAAAGCCCCAACCAAGAGACTAATTATCTCCCATTTCCGGCTACAATATTGCCTTCCATTGCCCGGACAGAATTGCGCGAATTGGGCCAATGGGCAGAGGTCAATGTGCATGATAAAGAAACCGTGCGGCTTTCGCCCACTCGCTTTTTTCAGGAAAAAGATTTGGCTTTTGTGGACACCACTTTTTTTAGCCTATTCAATTTTGAAATAAAAACGGGCAATGCACAAGCGGCCTTGTCACGGCCCAATCAGGTCATGTTGACGGAAACGACCGCTGCCAGATATTTCCCGAATGAGAATGCCCTTGGAAAACGCTTCACCATAGAGGTAGAGGATTGCCCGATCAAAGAATTTGAGGTAGTGGGCATTGTTGCCGATGCGCCCGCCAATTCGCATTTGCCATTCAATATGTTGATTTCGGCGTCCTCTAAAAAAGTATCGGAAGATGCTGGTTGGGGGTGGTTTTCTGGTGGACAATACCTTTTCTTAAAAACCAGTGATAAGGTAAGTGCCGATCAAGTCAGCCAAAGAATTTCTGATTTGGCCAATGCCCGCAAAGACAAAGATGACAACAGCCAATATAAATACCAGCTGCAATCAGTGTCAGATATACACACCAATATGCTTTATGCGGACGGAAACCCGAGTTATACCGCTGATTTTGAACAGTTTTATTGGTTAGGAGCCATTGCTTTATTTTTGATGTTGATTGCGGTCATCAATTACGTCAACTTATCAACCGCCATTGCCCACCGCAAAGCACGCGAGGTGGGCGTTCGCAAAACACTCGGTGCGAGTCGAGGCCAATTGGCTGCCCGTTTTTGGATAGAGACGGGTTTGCTGGTAGCCGGAGCGGTGGCGTTTTCGATGGTGGCCACCCATTTTTTATTACCTACCCTGAATCAGTTTTTGGATAGACACATTGTTGCCAACTGGTATTCAGGCCAAACCCTCGCGTTGCTGGCTTTGCTGTGCGGCTTCACGACTTTGGCTGCTGGTTTTTATCCCGCCATTGTCATGGCGGGGTTCAGCCCCACGGAAGCCTTCAGGGGCAATTTTTTTGGTAAGGGGGCTCAAACCTCTTTGACCATGCGGCGTTGCTTGGTGGCTTTTCAGTTTGTGGTCGCACAAGTGCTCATTGCCGCAGTGATTGTGGTTGCCGCGCAAATGCACTTCATCCGCTCCAAACCACTGGGCTTTCGCACGGAGGGTATCGTCAATTTGCGGGTACCACAAGAAAAACAGGAACAGATAGCTGCTTTCAGGGCTGAAATTGCGCGTGTGCCAGGTGTAATTACCACTACTCATTGCATTGGTGCGCCCACTTCCAGTGCTGGATTTACCACCGTTTTTAACCTGCCAGCATTGTATGAACAACAAAAATTGGAGGTCGTCATGAAAGTAGCCGATCCACAATACCTCGAAACCTATGGCCTTAAAATGGTAGCAGGGCGTTTTTTAACAGAAGGCGATATGACACAATCTTCCGATAAAATACCGGAGGCCGACCGCAAAAACGTTTGTGTCTTGAACGAAACAGGCGTCAGAGCACTTGGTTTCGCTTCGCCAGAAGCCGCCCTGGGTAGCAAAGCAAAATTCGGCGCCAATGGCATAGAGCCAATTATCGTGGGGGTTGTCAGTGATTTCCATACCCGTTCGCTGCGCGGAGCAGTGTCATCAGTAGCCATTTTGCCATTTTCGCAATTCAAATCCAACTTAGGTATCCGCCTTGACCCCGCAGCAGCCAATACCGCCACGCTTGGACAGATCGAAGGCGTTTGGAAAACCTTCTTCCCGGATCAAATATTTACCGCTGCGTTTTTGGACGATTATCTGGCAAGCCTTTACAAGGACGAAGTCCGCATTTTTTCGATTTTCAAACTCATGGCCATATTGGCACTACTGATCAATGCGCTGGGCTTGATCGGCTTGACGGTGTTTGTAGTAGAGGCCAAAACCAAGGAAATTGGTATCCGCAAAGTGCTGGGGGCTTCGGTGACGAGTATCATGAACCTTCTGACGACTGATTTCTTGAAATTAGCCTTTTTCGCTTTGATATTGGCCACGCCTTTGGCGTGGTGGGCCATGAATAAATGGCTAGCCGACTTCGCCTATCGCATTGAATTGCAGTGGTGGATGTTCGCGGCAGCGGGTGTAGCAGTAGTGTTGATCGCGCTTTTGACGGTGGGATTTCAGAGCGTACGGGCGGCTTTGGCTAATCCGGTAAAGAGCCTGCGCAGTGAATGACCGTCAATCAAAAACGGGCAGATTGTCCCAACTCCGAGCATTTCCATGAAGCCGATTTTGATTTTCCGTGCCGGCATAAACCAAAAATGACTGTTCGGGCGGCGTACCAGAAATTTTTTGGAAAAACTCAAGCGTATTAAAAAAGTCGGTTTTAAGCGTTTGGCTGGATTTGATTTCAATAGGAAATATGTGGCTGGAGCGTTCGATTAAAAGGTCTATTTCATGCCCTGTGCTGTCGCGCCAATAGTAGCAGTTAGGGTGCTTTCCTTGATTTAACAACTGCTTCATAAACTCGACTACAATGAAATTTTCAAACAAGGGGCCACGCATAGGGTGGTTTTCCAGCACGGATGTTGAATGGATACCAAGCAGAGAACAAGCGAGGCCAGTATCGTAGAAATAGAGTTTTGGGGTTTTTAGCAGCCTTTTGTTGAAATTCCGAAAATAGGGAGGGAGCAAGAAAGCGACGAAACTGGTTTCCAAAACGGAAAGCCAACTTTTAATAGTCGGCTGTGAAAAATTGGTATCGTTGGATAAAGAAGTCTGGTTGAAAATCTGACCGATATGCCCGGCGCATAGCTTCACGAACCCTTCAAATGCAGCCAAATCGCCGATGTTTTTCAACAGGCGTACATCTCGTTCGAGGTAAGTGAGCATATAAGAAGGATAAAATAAATCAATCGGGGTATTTTGGTCATAAATACGAGGATAAAAGCCTTTGACGATGTACTCAAATGGGCTATCGAGTTGAAATTCAGTGTTTTCAAGTTCTTTGATAGAAAACGGCAGCAAATTGAAAACAGCCACCCGCCCTGCAAGGCTTTGAGTTATTTTCTCCATCAAGAGAAAGTTTTGCGAGCCGGTCAGGATATACTGGCCGTTTCGCCCGCTCTGATCTACTTCAACCTGAATGTACGAAAATAAGTCCGGGACATATTGTGCTTCGTCCACGATAAGCCCATGTGGATACTGTTTGAGAAAACCAATCGGATTTTCACGCGCATACTGGCGCGTAGGCAGGTTTTCGAGATTGGCGTAGGCGTAGTCCGGGAAAGCAATTTTGGCCAAAGTGGTTTTGCCTGATTGCCTTGGCCCGGTTATGCTGACTACGGGCATCGTTTGGGCAGCA
Source organism: Chitinophagales bacterium (assembly GCA_038327555.1). GTDB lineage: Bacteria > Bacteroidota > Bacteroidia > Chitinophagales > Saprospiraceae > M3007. The sequence continues at coordinate 4,858 of JBBQLD010000134.1, read as the reverse complement.
GATTGGACAGCTGAGCTTAATTGTCTTAATATCATAGTTGTTTATTTTTTCAACCCGGCCACAAAAATACAAATTAAAAGTTCAACTTCTAATTTGTAAAAAAAATCAATTCTTCCCGCTCTCCCAAAAACCTCATCCTCGATTTAACATTCAAGTAAACCACAAAAACTCCTTGCTAAGACATAAAACCCAAGCTTATGCTAAACAACTACCTCCTCCTCGCCCTCCGCAACCTGCTGAAAAACAAAACCTTTTCGTTTATCAATATCTTCGGGCTGACCCTGAGTATGTCGGTCGGCTTGTTCGTGCTGTTGTTGTTTCGGGATGCTTATCGCTATGACCAGTTTCACCCCGACGGCGATCGCGTCTATCGAATCAACACCGAAGCGATTCGGAAAGATGGTAGCACTCAACGCTACGCAACCACGACTTTCCCTTGGGGACCGGCGCTTTCGCAGGGCTTTTCTCAGGTGGAGGAGATGACTCGTTTTGTTAACTATTTGAACGATGAAATCAAAAGTAGCGGTAAAGTGCAGTCCATTCACGGGCTCTTTGCCGAGCCGGCGTTTTTTCGAGTATTTGGTTTCTCTATGTAGGAAGGAGACACTTCGTCTGCGCTTGACGAACCTTTTTCTATGGTCTTGAGCCAAAAAACGGCCAATCGCCTTTTCCCCCGTGAAAGTGCGATCGGCAAAACACTGGGGGCTACTCCAAAGGATTTGGTGGTCTTACTGTCTAGAAATTTTTTGTTGCTGCTCGGCATCACTACAGTGTTGGCGGCACCTTTGGGCTGGCTGCTTGGTACGCAGTTTTTAAACTTTTTTACCCAACGAATTCCGATGGGCATTGGGTTGCTGTTGCCGGGTATTTTGTTGTTATTTGGGGTTGGATTACTCACCATTGGCTCACAGAGTGCGCGGGCGGCTTTGGCCAATCCGGTGAAGTCTTTGCGGAGCGAGTAATGATCCACGCATTGTTTAAAATTTCTGCGCTGCGTATAAGGGTAACACAGGCGTTAGGTGTCTCAGGAACGAGTAAATACAGGACACCTCAACTTCTTGTTCAACCATGATTTTTACCATCGGAGCCAGCATCGCTTTTTTCCTTGCTTTTTTGTTATGTACCAAAAAAAGCAATACCCCGGCTGATAAAGTCTTGGCCGCCTGGATGGCTGTGACTGGCCTTCACCTGATGTTGTTTTACCTCAACATCGTCACACAGCACTACGACTACCCGTTTTTATTGGGCCTTGAAATACCCCTGCCACTCGTGCATGGGGCATTTTTATTTTATTATGTCAGCCATTTGACCCGTCAAACCACCTGGAGCAGTCGGTTTTGGTGCATTCATATCCTCCCTGCACTACTGGCTTATGCTGCAATCATTCCGTTTATGATGGCCCCAAGCAGCTATAAAATTTATGTTTTCCAACATGAAGGCATCGGGTATGAAGGTTTGATAATGTCCATTTATGTAGCCATGCTTTTGTTGAATACCAGCTACATCCTCGCATCGCTGCACCTGTTGAAAAAGCACCGAAAACGAGTCCGTGAAGCATTTTCAACCACCGAAAGAATCAATCTCCATTGGTTGCAATACCTGATTTACGGCCTGAGCGCCATATATGCCACGACATTATTGGGCAATGATTATTGGATTCACGGGATGACGGTGGCTTTTGTGCTGCTGACTGGTTACCTCGGTGTCCATCAGGTCGGCATATTCTTGCAAACCGAACCTGACCCTGCCGTCATAGCCAGCTCAGCCGACCACATCATGGATCTAAACGATGCTGCGCAAGACAAAAAGAAATACGCCAAATCCGGCCTGAATGAGGAAGCCGCCGCGCAGATGCAGCAGGATTTATCTCGCCTGATGGAGCGGGAAAAACGATTCACGGAAGCGGAACTGACCCTGGCTGATTTGGCCAAACTGCTGTCCGTTCACCCCAATTATCTCTCACAGGTGATCAATGAAAAAGAAGGTATGAACTTTTACGACTACGTGAATACCCAGCGCGTGGAAGCATTCAAAACCCTGCTCGATGATCCCGCTAATCAAAAATATACGCTGCTTGGTTTGGCTTATCAATGCGGATTTAACTCCAAATCGGCCTTCAACCGTCAATTCAAAAAAGTGACGGGTTATTCCCCTTCCGAATATCTACAGCGGCTCAAAAAAGATAGTCCCACCTTTCAGGACGCAGCGATGGGCACTATCTGAGGAGTCACCTTTGCAGAAAATTTTTAAAAACACATCTTATTATGTTCAAAATTTTCTGTTTTTCACTCCTTTTTGGGAGTATATTATTCACCGCCTGCATAAAGGAACTGAGCCTCAGGGAACCCGGAGCATTGGTTCTAAAAACCGTAGATCAGGATGCTTCCCTGCCATCCATCCTTGTGGCTGGTACTCAATTCCACGCAGAAACTTTCGGCAACCCGAATGACCCCATCATCATCGTCCTGCACGGTGGGCCGGGCAGCGATTACCGCTACCTGCTCAACTGTAAGGCTTTTTCAGACGAAGGCTATTTTGTGGTGTTTTACGACCAACGCGGCTCAGGACTATCGAAGCGGCACGACAAAAACACGTACAAAATCAACATCATGGAAAATGATTTAGATGATGTCGTGAATTATTATCGGAAATCGTCTGACCAAAAAGTGTTTCTGTTGGGCCACTCCTGGGGCGCAATGTTGGCAACCGCCTATATCAATGCGCACCTTGAAAAAATAAACGGTGCGATCCTGGGTGAACCGGGTGGATTAGTTTGGCAGGATGTACGCGATTATGTGGGCCGCGCGCAGGATTTTAGCATCACGAGTGAGACCTTGAATAATACCACTTACCTCGATCAATTCATCACAGGCCGGGGGGATGACCACGATGTTTTAGACTACAAATTTACCCTGTGGGCCGCCGCAGATGTGGCTGAAGATAGTCCGGTCGGAAATGAAGGGCTACTGCCTTTTTGGAGAAACGGCGCGGTCGTCAATCGAACGATGTTTGAATTGGCGGACAAAGATGGATTTGACTGGGTGTCAAATTTGAAAAATTTCAAAACAAAAATCCTGTTTGTGTACAGTGCAAACAACAAGGCTTACGGCATGGCCCACGCCCAAAAAGTGTCATCCGCTTACCCGAATGTCCAATTGTTAAAAATAGACGATGCTGGTCATGATATGCTTTCCTTTCCAAGAGGTTGGCAAAATTTTTACCCAACCGGACTCCAATACTTTAACGCTTTAAAATAATCAACCCATGAAACGGATCCTTTTAACAATAATAACCCTTGTCGGCGTTTCGACCGCCGTCTTCTCTCAAACGATCAACTGGCGCAGTTTTAACGCGAAGCAAAAACATATCATTGGCCTAGAAGCAGGTTGGGACTACGGCCTGACATTTGGTGCAGGGTATGGCTATCGCCTAAAGACCAAATTGCCCATTTTGTTAAATGCCGCTTATAGTTTCCCGTCGGGAAAAACCCTGTTTGACGATCTCAAAGTAAAGGGGGGTGTCCAGGTCGAAGCATGTAGGGTAGGTGGGTTTTCCGCTACCCTTAAGGCACACGGCATCCTGCGCCGTTTTGAAAACTCCTACGCGCGGCTGGTCAATTTTGGGAGCGCATTTGCAGCAGTGGCCGGCTACTATCGAACTAAATGGCATGCAGCCGGGACTATTGGCTTTGATAAAGCCATTGCGACGCACATTAGCCATAGCTCGGGGTATCTCGAAAACGTGCCCAACGCACAGAGCGCGTGGTACGTCCCAACGGGTGGCAATTTTCATTACGGCATCCAGGCCGGTATTTCATGGCGAAAAACGGATGTCTCCATAGCATTGGGCCGGATGATCTCGCAGGGCTTTGAAACCGCGCCTTTTATCCCCTATTATGCGAATTTGGGGGTAAATCTGCGGTTTTAAGTCTTAAAAGGCGACTTCCTAATGTCCCTAAAATTTAAAAATTTATGAAAAAAACAGCCTGGATACTAATTGTATGCTTAGCCATACTTGTTAGCCTTGTCCCTTTGACTTATATCCATCCAAATACCACCTCCGGCTTCTTAGAACTAAAGGAAGATGTGGTACTGAAAAATATGGCCTGGTGGATCAATTTTTACCTGCACATTTTCAGTGGTGGCATCGCCCTACTGGTAGGGTGGGTGCAATTCAGCAAAAAACTACGGAAAAACTACCTACAATGGCACAGGACCCTTGGGAAATTATATGTGGTAAGTGCCTTGATTTGTGGTTTCACTGGCGTTTTCGTCGGGTTTTACGCTTATGGCGGCATTGTTGCCCAATTAGGTTTTGTTAGTGTTGGTTGTATTTATTTTTATACCACGCTCATGGCATATCTCTACATTAAAAACAACAATATTGTTGGGCATCAAACCATGATGATTTACAGTTATGCTGCCTGCTTAGCTGCCGTTACCTTGCGCCTTTATGGACCTTTGCTCACCGTTGGCTTAGGCGATTACACAACAGCCTATCGTATAGTGGCCTGGTTGAGTTGGGTGCCTAATTTGCTGATTGCAAGAAGGATTTCAAGGGGGATAATAGTAAGTTAGGGAACGAGTGACGATAACACCTTGATGATTCCCACCATATATATAGTGTCTCCTTCCCCTTGAGCTTGTAAGCCCTACGCTGGCGGCGCACTTTGCCCACATACCCGGCCTCTTAATTTCAACAAATTAGGAGGCCGGTTTTTTGGTAATACGGTGATTTGGCTCGATGCGCCTAAGGTAGGTTAGGAACGCGGCACCAAAAAAATATTTTTTTGTGGCGGGGTCCAAAAAAAAAATTTATTTTTTTAGACAAATAAAAAAAAATTGCAAAAATTTTTTTT
>JBBQLD010000133.1:0-10306 GCA_038327555.1 Chitinophagales bacterium | reverse complement strand
TCCAACACAAAAAAAAACGTGTCATGCCTTGATATGTCAAAACCATTTCTACCTTTGCCATCGGCCAGCGCAAGATATTGCCCTTTCTGGAGTCTCTTTTTTTTTAATCTCTCCCGTGAACATCACTCCGACCTCTGCGCGAGCCATTTGCCACAACCCACCCCGGCAAAAACCAAACTTAAGTTCACTCATCAGCAAACTCCTGTGGCAGGGCGTATGTACGTATACCGCGTACTACGAGCTGAATTTTAAAAAACATGACCGAAACAATTCCTTCCAGTCGACCTGAGAAGCCCTCCTTATGCCGTTTTTCAGCATTCTTAGCACTTCTCTTTGTAGCTTTTGCTGCAACCGCTTTCAAGCCCATTAGCATCAGACCCTCCAGCGAAGAAGACGCAGAGATGATGCAGTTCCGCACCGACGTTTCCGGTTACGCACAAAACTTCTTAGGCCTCCGCTATCGCATTGCGGGCCATTCGCCTAAAACAGGCTTTGATTGTTCGGGCTTTACCAATTATATTTTGAACGAGTTTGGCGTGAAAATTTCCTCCTGCTCCACCACCCAATCCCGCCAGGGACTTAAAGTGTCGCTTAATAACGTACTGCCTGGCGACCTAGTTTTCTTTGGTACACGAGGCCGTATTCAACATGTGGCTATGGTGGTAGAAAAAACTGCTGAAGGCATCTTTTGTGTGCACAGCACCTGTAGCCGAGGCATTATCGTCGAAAATATCTCCATATCCAAGTACTGGAAACCTAAAATCCTATTCGCCCGTGATGTGATCACAGGGCAGGCGGGCTAGAATCGCCGCATCTAAGCAAAACGAGACACCAGTATAATGGAGAAAAGGGTTGCCCTCGCAAGGGGGCAACCCTTTGCATTTGTCGGCGGCTATACTTTTTAGGGAAATATCAATTTGGTCTTGGCCGTTATTAAAAAGCAAATCTATCTTTGCCTCCCACTTGTAAAAATCAAGTTTCAGGCCGGATTAGCTCAGCGGTAGAGCATCCCGATTTTTAATCGGGAAGATCGAGGGTTCAAATCCCTTGTTCGGCTCTGTGGCAGGGCAAAATTAATTTGGCCCTACAAGGCGCTGTGAGTAAAGGCACTTGCAGCGTTTTTTTTATGCTATGATGACATTAATTGACACCCACGCGCACCTCTATTCCCACAAATTTGATCAAGACCGCTATGGCATGGTTCATCGTGCTATCAGTGCTGGCGTGACCCGAATCTACCTGCCCAATATTGATTCTGAATCGATTGAAGGAATGCTGGCTTTGGAAGCGGAATTTCCCGAAAACTGCTTTGCAATGATGGGCTTACACCCTTGTTCGGTGCAGCCTGATACCTACGAAACAGAACTTGCGCTCGTTGAAAAATGGCTTGGGCAGCGGGCTTGGGCGGGCGTTGGCGAAACAGGAATTGATCTTTATTGGGATAAAACTACCCTCGCGATACAAGAAATCGCTTTTGCCCGCCAATGCGAATGGGCCAAGGAACTGGATCGTCCAATTATTATCCACAGCCGCGTGGCGAATCGTGAGGCTATTGAAGTGGTTCGCCGGGCGCAGGACGGCCGTTTGCGCGGTATATTCCATTGTTTTTCAGGGACTTTGGAGGAAGCCAAGGAAATGATTGAATTAGGGTTCATGCTTGGCATTGGCGGAACCCTGACTTATCCAAAATCTGAATTACCCGCATTGTTGCGCGAGATTCCACTCGAACATATCGTGCTAGAAACAGATGCGCCCTACCTCCCACCCGTGCCACACCGGGGCAAACGCAACGAAAGTGCTTTCCTGCGGCATACTGCCGATGCCCTTTCTGAAGCCAGGGTGTTGCCACTTGCAGAAATTGCCCGCACAACTACGGCCAATGCGCTTCGGATGTTTGGGGGACAAAAATAAACAGGTTGTTGTTTTGTAAAAAAATTTGTTTTAACTTTGCTGTCGTAAAGACCTTAACGCCTAATTTAGTTCTGTCAAAATCAAAGCTTTGATATGGAATTGGTGATCTATTTGAAAGATGAACAAGACCTGACGGTGTTGGAACCGCTTTTGCGGCGTATGAAATTGCATTTCAAAAAAAACAGCAAGCATCATTCCGTTACTAAACCGCTGACTAGTGCTGATGGCGAAAAAAAATTAGATGCCGCCCGTGCCCTGCTGCTCAAAATGCATAGTGAGGGTGTGGATGCATCCTATTACGGTGACCCCATAGATTGGCAGCGCGAAACACGCGAAGAAAGAGCATTACCTTTTAGAGATTGAAACAACCTAATCATCGTGCGACTCATTGATTCCAACCTCATTATCTATTTTGCTAAACCAGGTTTTGCATGGCTAAATGAGCACATTCAAACCATAGAATCTTATTTTTCTGTATTGTCTAAAGTGGAGGTTTTGGGTTATAATCTGTTGAAAGCTCGGGAAAAAACTTTTTTTGACACATACTTCGACAGTGTAACTCCCATTTATCCAGACGACGATATAATCGAAAAGGCGATTCAACTTCGACAATTTCGCAAGATGTCGCTTGGGGATTCCGTGATTGCCGCAACTGCGTTAATCCATGATTTCGATCTTTACACGCACAATGTTTCAGATTTTTCAGGTATCGACGGCTTGCGCGTAATTGACCCAATTCCAAGTTCCCTTTAATCCATTATTCAAACACGTTTTTGAAGGCCCCAAGAGTACCAAATATGAACCTTACCCAAGCAGCAGCAGCCCTCAAAAAATATTTCGGCTACGACCAGTTTCGCCCCTTGCAGGCCGACATCATCCAAAACGTATTTGATGGACGTGATACCGTGGTGCTTATGCCCACCGGTGGCGGCAAAAGTGTTTGCTTCCAAATTCCCGCGATAACGCTGGACGGGGTTACGATTGTAATTTCTCCGCTTATCGCCTTGATGAAAGATCAGGTGGAAGGTTTGAGTGCCAACGGCATTCCTGCTGCTTTCATCAATAGCAGCATCAATACAGATCAGCAACGCAATGTGGAAACCGCCCTACTCGCGGGTTATATCAAACTCCTCTATGTCAGTCCTGAGAAACTCGTTTCACAAAGTTTCCAGCCATTGTTGAAACGATTGAAGATCAATTTGTTTGCCATAGATGAAGCGCATTGTATTTCCTCCTGGGGTCATGATTTCCGCCCGGAATACACCCAGTTGAAGTTCTTGAAACATCAATTCCCTGGCATCCCGCTTATTGCGCTCACCGCCACCGCCGATAAACTTACCCGAAAAGACATCGTGGAGCAGCTCGGCCTCTCCGACCCCTCCATTTTTATCGCGTCTTTCGACCGACCAAACATTTCGCTGACCGTACGGCCCGGCCAGAAGCGTTTTGAACAAGTTGTGGAGTTTTTGAAAGAACACCCCAAGCAATCCGGCATTATGTACTGCCTTTCCCGAAAGGGCTGTGAAGCCTTGGCTGAAAAATTGAACTCGAAAGGATTTCGCGCCGCACATTATCACGCAGAGGTGCCTTCCGCACAGCGCAGCAAAGTTCAGGAGGACTTTATCAATGACCGTGTGCCGATCATTTGCGCCACGCTTGCTTTCGGCATGGGCATCGACAAAAGCAATGTGCGTTTTGTGGTACACTATAATTTGCCCCGCAATCTGGAAGGCTATTATCAGGAAATCGGACGGGCAGGCCGCGATGGTTTGTCTGCCGATGCGCTTTTGTTTTTCAGTTACGCTGACCTGCTTTCTTATCGAGAAATGTTTGAACAAGGGGATGCCAGCGCAGCACAAAAGGAGCTCAAATTGGCGAAACTGGAGCGTATGTACCAGTTCGCGGAAGCACCTGTTTGCCGCCGAAAAACGGTACTTAACTATTTCGGGGAGCCCTACGACAAAACTTGCGGCAACTGTGATGTATGTAAAAACCCGCCCAAGCATTTTGACGGGACTACAGCCGCTCAAAAAGCACTTTCAGCCATTTTGCGCACCAATCAGCGAGTGGGCATGAGTCTTCTCACCGATATTTTACGTGGAAGCCAGCGTCGAGAGATTTTGGAACACAATTACCATGAGATTAAGACCTATGGGGCTGGAAAGGAGTTCGGGTATGACGACTGGTTGTTCCTGCTTTCTCAAATGCTACATGTCGGCCTAATTGAAATCGCCTATGACGATCATAACTGCCTGCGTGTGACGGAGGAAGGAAAAAAAATCCTCTTCGAAAATAAACAGGTTTCACTTGCCATGCCACAGCCCAAGCTAAAGGCGGGCGAAAAAACAGCACTTCCCAGAGTGGTGGAAAAAAGCAAGACCCAAATCATGCGGGAAGAATTGCTCCAGCGCCTCAATGTCTTGCGACGGGATTTGGCGGTAGAGCAAGGCATCCCCCCTTACACACTATTCAGCGACCTTACCCTGCAACAAATGGCCGACCTGCGCCCCTTGTCAGACGCAGAGATGCTTGATATTGAAGGGGTTAGTGAACGAAAACTTCAGCTTTATGGCGATGCGTTCATGGGCGAAATTCGGCAATTTGTTTTGGAAAAAACACAAGCAGGGGAACGCGTAATTGGCAGCTCTAACTTCATAAGTTTCGACCTTTTTAGGCGCGGACATTTGGTGAGTGAAATCGCCGAATTACGCGGCATCAACACCATGACCGTCATGGGCCATCTTGCAACCATGTACGAGCGCGGTGAATTGATAGATCTTAGTCAATGGGTTAGTCCCGAAGAGTGCGATATTATTCAAGGGTCTTTGTCACTTTTTGAGGAGCCATACCAAATGAAGCTGATTCACGAGCATTTTGGTGAGCACTACAACTTTGACAAGATACGGTTTGCGATTGCTGATTTTCGACGGCAGAAATAGTCCATTGGCGACATAGGTTGGGGTCTATATTGCTCGTATGGCCACTGCCATTCCACTACAATTTCACAAATTTCCCTCCCCATACCTTACCTTCAATTCGGAGACTGAGGTAGTAAAGTCCTGGAGGAAGATGTTGAATATCAACAGTCATCTGTCCATCCAAGCTTGTCTGAGTGAAACGACTTGCCGCTTTACCCGTGGCATCAAAGATGGCTACTGATTCAATGGATGCGGATACATTCAGGTGGAGTATATCTTTGGCTGGATTGGGCCAGAGCGACACTTCCTTACTACTGCTGGCATTAACTGTCCCTACCCCGCTAGCACAAGGAGGATCAAGCGCCCCAAGCTTATAGTTGGCAAAAGTGGGCATGACATAACTGGAAAGCGCGGGCAAGGTAATCGCGTGTTGCTCCACATGACAGGCCATCCCCAACGAGTCCGGGTTCTGAATGACGTGCATTACGTTGTTGTCGTGGGAAGTGATGATGTAGATTTTTCCATCAGGCCCAGGCATCATCTGCAAGAAATTGGCCGCGAAAGGTGCAAGAGTTCCATCATACACCGCCACCACTTGCATACTGGCCACCAAATTCGAGGCCCAAAGGTCGTATTGCTGCACTGTTCCTCCAGAACTGAGGTATAGAAAACGGCTGTTGGGCGAGGTAGCTACCCCGCCGCCACCAAAAGGCACAGCACCCCAGGACAGCCGGACAGGGTTTGACATTTTACCCGTACATCGATCAAAATCCAGGATCAGAAGGCTCTTGAGCGAATTGCGAAAATACTTGCTGCCATCTTGTGAAAACGCCGTCTGACTACTCCAATTTACACTGTCGGTTGGAAGGTTCTGGCTGTCAATATCCTGCATCCCTTTGTACTCCACCCCTTCGGGGTTAAGCAAGCTAATGTGGATGTTGTTGCTGTTCACCCGGGGACTCACGATCCACCAGTCGCGGCCATTGCCATGCCGTGTGGCGGTAACGTAGTCACCCAGGTAAAGAGAGTCGCTCAGCAGCACCTTATTTTTAGCAATGACTGAGCCATTGCCATTGTCCCCAGAGGCATCAATAACAGAATACATCAAGTTCATCGGGTTCCACCAATAGTTGTCCCCCCTAATATGGAACAAGTAATAAAGGCTGTCACTTCCGGGTTTAGGCAGGAAAATTGTAGGCTGCCATGATGGGTAGTCTCCATTATTAGAACAAAACTCCGTAAAAACTGCTCCAGGGCTGAGTGTATCACCAGCGTACATAATTTGATGATTATGGTTTATCACCCTGCACCCTTCCGTATATGCTACTAATTTTCCACTTTTATCAGAAATTGTTGCCCTCGGCCTATCACAGATATAGTCTTGAAGTTTAAACGTAGGGGGAACCGTATTAAAATCCATAATAATTCCACCAAATGGATAGCCACTTGGGCTTGGTGCAATATGACCGTAACCGATAGTCCAGATATAATCGTGCTTTAGTTGAGCATAAGCCATGGAGGGACAAGCCAGAGCAATGGCAAGCGTGAATGCAATCTTTTTCATAAGAGACAATAGAAAAGCGACTGCCTTTGGCTTGCGGGCCGAAGGCAGTCGCTATAAGTTAGGAAATCAATGCGAAACAGAGATTTTAGCAGTGCCTATGACTTTCCCTGCCGTATCAGAAAACACCAACCAGTAAAGCCCGTTTGGATTCTGCTCCAAATCAAGGGTTACACTAGATGTTTCGGGCGCAATGGAAAGGGTTTTTACTTTTTGGCCACTGATATTGTACACGACAAGCCAGCCGCCATCACTTTCTGAAAGAGTAATCTCGGTCAAGCCTGTGGTTGGGTTGGGGGCAATTTGAAGCTGGGTTGTGTAACTCGAACTTTGATTCCCACGTGTAAGGCTTTGTACCTGCCCTTCTCCCTTTAATTGAAATAACTTCTGGTCGCAAGGTGCCAGAAAACTTACGGCTTCACTAGCTGCTTTACCCACTATAGCCTCTCCCTGCTGAGCCAATGAAAGGGCTTGCTGATACAGGGATTGCGTAATTGGCTGGCCAAGCAAATGACTGATGCGCAGTTCATAAATGGTTTTCCTGGCCGATTCGTAGGCTTGGGCAGTGCTTATTGCGGTGTTGTAATTTAAAGCGCTTTGAAGCCCTGTAGTCAATTGTTGGATTCTGGTATCTAGGAGTGCTGTTTCGTTTACTGCATTTACTATCAATTGTTGAAGCAAGTAATCACGCTGTGCAAACCATGTTTCTGTCAGGTTATCAGGGGAGGAGTAGTCCATATTTGCATCATAACCTTTAAGATTCGCAAATGCCAGCTCAACCGCAGCATCATAAGTATTATAGGTTTGTTGATATGCTGTTGTGAGCGTTAATGCATTTCGTGCCTGCTGAAGCACATTACCTAATGAGGCCATTGCTGTATTGCTCAAACTGTTGAAAAATGTAGCTTCGGGCGAGCCAGAAGGGCGTAAGCTTGGAAAAATTAGCAATTTGGCATACACTTCTCGTTTTAAATCCCAGAGGCTAATGCCCGTGAAAGTCGAGGTCCCTAGCACAGCTTCCTTTTCATAAGGCGTGAGTTTTCTGGGGAGTGGAGTTGCCATGGGGACACAATAAACCAGAGGAACATTGCCAAAGTGAAACCAGTTTATTATACTTGGATCAGGATCTAATTTAGCATTTAGCGGCAACCATGGGAGTATATTTCCTTCTGGAACGACAAATTCTGATTGGAATGGATTGCTATTAAATACAATAGCAGCAAATTGCACACAGGCATTGGAGTTTAAAGCCCATTCATTTCCACGGCCTTCCTGCTTGCCAATCCTTCCACCTACCCCTCCTATTTCTAGCCCAACGAAGTGATTGTTAATATGGTTGTTACGAAGAGCGATATCGCATGGCCCAAGAAACCGAAAAGCTTCGATGGATTGATCTGCTGTGTTGTCACAGAATTCAACACCTTGCACCCTAAAGCCTCGAAAGCAAGCATCTAATGGGTTAGTAAATAGGTCAGGAGTAGTTGAAATCCCCGTAACATCATTGTGGCGTACAATATGCCCTGTAGAAAAATTTTGCCCGTTGGGTGAATACAAGTCGATACCCTCGCCGCTGTTATTTATGGTACCAAAACTAAGATGATTGTCATGAACATTAATGTTGTCAGAATTGCCTAATCCGATTACTATGCCCTCATTTAGCATAGGAAAAGTAACTAATGTACTACCATTAAAGGTCATGACATTGTTTGAAATCGTCATTTCGGTAGCAGCATCCACAAAGTCCATTACTCGGATCCCGTTAACATGATCAGTGGCATTACTGGAGGGTTTAACAGTAAAAGTATTTCCATCAATAAAGGAGGGCAACCCTCCTTGAGGGCGTTCAACATAAATACCAATATGCCATCCATCTCTGCTCATGTCAAAAGTATTTCCGTTCGTTATCCAGAAGTGTTCATTATTATTACCCCCTATTGCATGAATTCCTTCCTCCCAATCCCCAGCAAAAGAATTTAGCTGGGCATCCAGGGTCGATCCTTCCACCCTAATACCAAAACCACCAGTCAAATAAAATCTACAGCGAGTAGATTTAAGTTGAGCAGCGACACCAGTACTCCAAATTCCATTTGCACTAATATGATGAAAGAAGTTGTTCGTCGATACTACCCGGCTTCGGTCAAGCACTATTCCATTCACCAAACAACTAAAGTCATTTTGTTGACCATGTTGGTCTACTCCAATGACAGTGTTTAAATTAACGTATTTTATTCCCGCATAAGCAAGCGGGTAGTCTGGCAAAACTAGGCCAGCCAAAGATCCAACTTGTGTTGCTAGGTTGGCCGTCTGAAAAAACTGATTTCGTACCAATACTGCATTCAAGAAGTTTCCATTTTGGCGCAAGTTGCTGATACCAATGTGGTTGTTTCGGAAGGTATTTCTTGAAATATTATAAAAGTAGTGCTGTGGTTGAAAAACTACTTCATTTTCATTCAAAGTGAGACCTATATACGCATCCTCTATACTAGAGTTGAAAAAATTAAAAAACAGGCCATTCTGTGCATTTGTCCCATCCACTACAATGCCTTGCCACATTTCTCCACAACCAAAGAAATCGCAGTTATCAAAATTGATTTTTATCAACGAATGATTGATGTCATTGGGTGAAATGTTGATACGAGCGTCTCCCCGCATTTTGAAAAGGCAATTTTTGAACGTCACGCCTTGTGTAATGGTGTAAACACCACCAATTTCGATGGTCTTGTTTTGTACCAATCCATTAGGAGGAATTCCTGCATTGTTACCTGGGACTCCTAAGGCCCAGCAATAGCCTTCCGAACAGGCGAATTGGCTATAATAATTACAAGTTCGAGAACCATCAAGACAATGCGCCGCAAGCGTATGTGATGCTGCACAAGGGTTATATGGTGGTTGGTCTGTGCCTTGCGCAATAGAAAAGGTGGTAGCAAAAAGAACTGCAAGAAGAACGAAGATCAACCTATTGCGTTGGAGCGTTGGAGCGTTGGAGCGTTAAATTTAATTCCTGTTTCATTTGAAGAAAAGTATTTAAAATTGAAAAAGTAATGCTTTCCATCGGGCAAGCCGACAGGTTCAGCTTTACATGAAATAGCTATAATCAAGGGTGTACAAGCGTGATTAAAGAGCTTTGGATTTTTGAATAATTAGTATTTGTACAAGACTTCAAATGCCCAAATACAGAAAAACCTTTACCCATTGCCAAAAGGATTATTGTGTAGGCCTAATGCTTTCGCCCTCATGCATGAAAGAGGAATTTTCCAAGCGAAACGCATACAAAAGTATAAACTCACTCGCAAATAATCCAGTATTGGGTCTCACTTTAACAGTTGAACCTTACTATTGATTCAAATACATCATTTTCACTTCATAAGCCCCGTTCACCACCACTTTTACGCCTTCCTCGATGCCCTTCAAGATAAGCGTCCGAGCGCCATCATCTGCACCAGTCTGGACGTAGGCCAACTCGAATTCTTCCGGTGAGTGTTTCAGAAATACTGCCGTTTTGCCATTGATTTCGGTTAAGGCCGAATTGGGTACTGTGATTTGTCGTAAAGTACTGTTGTCCAAGGCCTTCACGGTCACGAATTCGCCAATCTTGAACTCGCCTTTCGCATTGTCCATCTCGAAAAGCACCCGCTGGCTTTGGTTGCCGGGGTTCATCGCAGTTGCACCCGCAATCAGGCGCACTTCTGCGCTTTTGTGGTCGTCAGTAGAGCAGGTGACGAGAAACTTATTACCAGAGCGGACTACCGGCACATCCCGGTCATAAACCTGGGCTTCCACATATACTTTGCTGAGGTTGGTGACGGTGAGCAGCGTTTGTCCAGCCACCACTTCCGCGGCCAGTTTTTTGCCAACATTTACCTCAACGGCTTTGACCACTACGTGAAAGAGCAGCTCAAAGCCACGAAATATCTAC
>JBBQLD010000132.1:0-10369 GCA_038327555.1 Chitinophagales bacterium | reverse complement strand
ACCGCTTTTTTTGTCTGCCTCAGCGCGCTAGAGCATCCCGATCTTTCATCGGGAGGGTCAACGGTTCGAATCCGTTATCCTCCACTCTTTTAAAAAGCGGTTTAGACTTCGTGTCTCAACCGCTTTTTTTATGTGCCTCAGCAAGCTAGAGCATCCCGATCTTACATCGGGAGGGTCAACGGTTCGAATCCGTTATCCTCCACCCACAAAACACAAGCGGCAAGCCTGAGTGATCAGGATTGCCGCTTTTTTGTGTATTTGATTGCTTAACCTTTGGAATTATGGTTTTGCAATCATGCGCATTTTGTGTGCTGGATAGAACAAATCCGATTCGAACAAACTCAGGTTTGTAAATGAGCTTGCAGGTACTGTGGAGCCATCAGTGAGTGTCAAGTCGCATTCAATAAAGATGTATTGGTTCGGCGTAAAATCAGTGATAGATTTGCCTAGTGCTGTCAGGATTACATCAAATGGAATCTTTACAGTAGCACGAGGATATTTGCCATCGCCTGAAGCCAAAGTAAATGCGCTGCCTGCGACAGTACCAATACGGATGCGGCCTGCATTTTCCGTAAGGCTGGCATAAATCTGCACTTCTGAAAGACTGTTTATATCTTCAGCAAGAAAATCAGAATCAAAATCAAGGCTGAAATCTACAGCGTTTCCAGATATGTTGAATGAGTCCATAGCACCACGGTTTGCGGGGTCGCTTAGTACCTTTACGGCGTCTCCACGCAGTGCGATGAGTGACCCTTTCTTGATTTGTTCAAACTTGAAAGGGTCTTTATCCGGGTCTGTGCATGCTACAGCAAACACACACAACCCTATGAGGATCATTAGAATATTCTTCATATTGAAGTATTTTTTTTGATTGTGCTGTCCATATTTTCAAATTTATTGACAGCACAGGATTGGTTGAAAGTGAATTAGAAAGAAAGGTTATCCGGGTTGGTATCCCAGAACACCTTGTTCACTGCGGTTGCTACTTTTTGTAAGGTTGAGCCGTTCAAGTTCACAAAATCAGCTGGATAAGTCAGCGAATAAAGATACTTACCCGGAGTAGAAGCACGCATCGGCTGCATATCGCCGATACCTGGCTTTTGCGTACGACGGTAGAGATTGTACGCCTCGATACCATTGCCCCACAGTGCAATGTAATACTCTTTCGCGTACACATTCATCTTATCATCATCAGTAGCGGCAGCGGCATAACGGCTGGCAACTTCTGCCTGATATGCCGCAGGATCAGCAATAAGGTTGGCTGGAACAGCCTGTCCCAAAGTCGTACCAAATGCTTGCACCCGAGCGATGGACTTGGAGATACCCGCTGCAAGAAACGGAGCAGCATCGACACCAGCGACAATCGCCGCCTCTGCTTTTAGGAAGTCCGTAAAAGAGGCCATCCAAATAGGCTCAATTCCTGCGCCATTTGCACCCTGACCAGCCAAGCTTAGCCCTTGGTATGTAGCATCTCCGTCATTTAAGTCTGCGCGGCCACCCGCTGGGTAAACACCATAACAGGTAAGTGCACGACCATCAGGCGGAATTCCATCGTTGTTGCCATGATCACGACCAAAGAACCCTGGATCAAAAGAACAGAAAGCCATTCCAGAAGGATAGTGACTTGGGTATGGGCTAATGATGCAAGATATAGACTCTGGTTCATCAGACAATGCCTTAGCAATACTTCCAACTTGACGGTAGAAGTAAAAGCGCCAGCGAGGATCTTCCACGCCTTTTTGCTTGTAGCAAAGGTTCATGTATTGGTTGTTTATGTAACCCGTTACATCGCCTGTAGAAGTGCCATACATCTGACGGTACAAAGGGTGACGCGAACGGACTGGTGTAGCAGCCGTACCGTATTTGTACGTAAACTCTTCAGCATCCGTATCAATCAGATCCTTTGTCAGCAGGTCGGCAATTTTTGCGGCGGCACCGCTGTCCGAAAGGCGCAAATTCATGTACGCTTTGAGCTTAAGCGTATTCCCAAGTGCTCTCCATTTGGTGAGATCCTTATTATAATAGATATCACGCGCCAGTGCTGCTGATGCAGGTGGAGCTACTGCAAGCAATGCATCAGCCTCGTCCAGAAGCGTAATAGCAGCATCGTATATAGAACGACCAGAATCAACCCCTGGGTTAAAATTAGCAGCACCGCTGCCTGCTTTTAGGGCTTGGCTATACGGTACATCACCAAAAAGGTCGACTAGGGTTAGTATGGTATAGGCTTTGAGTATACGAGCTGTACCGGAGTAAGCCGTAAAAGCACTGCCGTCTGTTTTACCTAATAAGGTCTCAATGGAAATCAGCACGTCCTGATATGCACGGTTCCAGATGTCATTGTGATCTTGTGCTTGGTAGGCTAAAGCATATATATTGCCTCCAATAAGCGCTTCCATACGGGAAAGCTCCATGGACGGAATATTTGCTTCTGCGATGAAATCACCAAAATCCGCTTGGATTTTATTGTTGAGGAGGCCTACATCTAATTTGTCAATGCCGACTTCATTAGGGTTGTCTAGGTTACCTTCTAAATCCGTCAAAGAGCATGCGCTCAGGAAAAAGACGAAACCTACTGCTATAAATTTTGCAATATTCTTCATGTGAGAATTTGTTTTTTAATTAGAAAGTGACTTTCACCGTTGCTCCAAAACGGCTGGCCGAAGGTCCTCCTAGGAAGTCAAAGCCCAGGCCATTACCGGTACCAAACGCAGTGCGATCTGGATCCACTTTTGAAGATTTTGGCGTATTGAAAGAACGGAACCACATATTATTGCCAACAATAGAAACCGAAATTCCATCAATAGAAGTTTTACCCAAAAGACTCTTTGGCAAACGGTAGCTGAGCGCTACTTCGCGCAAGCGCAAACGAGTACCATCAAATATACCTACATCGTCTGGGCCATCACCAATGATGGTGTTGCCAAAGAACACGCCAGAAGCAGGCATAGGGATATTATTGGGCGTACCATCTTCCAAAACACCAGGGAGAATTACGGTAAGTGTTGGGTCGAAGCTTTCCAACTCTTTTGCCACACCGCGACCAACCAATGCCCCAGCAGAGAACGAGTAGATGTCGCCACCATGCACATAGTCCAATTGACCGCTAAGCGTAAAGCCTTTCCAGGAAACGTCTGTAAATCCAGACAACAAGAAGTCAGGATTTGGATCACCAATGATCTTAATTTCAGAAGATTGCTTGTAGTCACCATTCTCAGTGATCACAGCATTACCGTTTGCGTCTTTTACCGTAGCAATACCTTTTATTACACCATAAGGCTGACCTTCAATGGCAAAGTTGCCAAGGTTGGTAAAACCACCAATGATGATTTCCTTAGAACCTTCAGGAAGCACTTCTACCTTCGAGACGTTTTTCGTGAAGTTAGCCCTCAGATTCCAGGAAAAGTTCTTGGTTTGTACTGCAGTAATAGAAAGCCCCAATTCTATGCCTTTGTTGGAAACAGTACCAGCATTGATAAAAGTTGAATTAAAGCCGGTAGAAGGATCAAGCTGACGTTCTACAATTTGATCTTCTGCGGTACGGTCGTACAAAGAAAGGTCAATACCTAAGCGGTTTTTGAACATTCGAAGCTCAATACCACCCTCCAATTCTCTTTGCAACTCAGGCTTTAAGTCAGGATTTGCAAGCAGATCAGAGAATGATAATGCGTTTGCATTCCCCTGAGCATCCGAAGTTAAGCCAGAGACGAGGCTAAGAAATGAACGGGTACTGTATGGGTCAGCGAAGTTAGCCGAAGTGCCGTATCCCAAGCGAAGTTTCAAGAAATTTAGGGTGTTAGACTCCAATCCTGCAAATGCTTGAGTAGGAATGAAGGATACGCTTACCCCTGGGTATAGCAAACTGTTGTTCGCTTTTTCATGCGTAGAAGCCCAATCGTTGCGACCTTGTACGTTCAGATAAAGGAAGTTGCGATACCCTAAAGTCACGTCAGCAAATGCGCCTAACCAAATTTGGCGACGGTAGAAGTTCAACTGGTTTTGGCGCAGATCACGTGTGTTGTGGTCAATAAAATTGCGGTGCTCCAAGAGGCCAAATACCACTTGGTTGGTACTTTCTACGCCTTGTTGCTCGTACGTATCCTGACGAGCATTCACACCGATATTTGCGCTAATATCGATATCCTTGTTAAGGTTGCGTTGAGCAGACAGCCTAACCGTGTGGTCAAGAATAGTGTTTGCACCTGAAGTTGTGCGGTACAAGCCCGTACCAAATGCTGCCACATCTGTTGGGAAGCCCGATGCGCCTTTATTCACATAGTACTCCTGATCTTCACCATAGGTATCAATACCCAGATTATAGCTCAGTTTCAACCAGTCCAGAATGCTGTAGTTAGCTCCAATTGAGCTAAAGAAGCGGTTGGTGTAAGAACCTTGGCGAGAGTTTTCGAGCAACCAACGCGGGTTGGTAATATCACCACCATTACGGTAGTATACCGAACCTCCCGTAACCGGGTTTGTATAAGGCCAGCCCATCAGGTTGATGTTGCGCGGCGTGTAGAACAAGTTGGCAAAAACAGAAGGGCCGCCATTAGAGTTGCTACCAAGGCCAGCGCCTACCGTTGGAGATTGGAAATCTGTTTTAGCATAGGTAAAGTTTGCATTGAAAATCAACTTCTTAGTAATATTCGCAATACCACCAATACTAATTGTAGTACGATTAAGGTTGTTGTTAGCGATGTAACCTTCCTCACCAGTACGGTTGAAAGCTACATTGAAAGAACCCATTTCACCGGTAACCCCGGCGTTTACAGAAGTGGTCAAGGTGTTCCCTGTTTGGAAAAAATCCTTCACGTTGTTCGGATATGCCTGGGGGATATACGGACCAGCAGTACCAGGAGAAGCACCAGCAGCTGAGGTAAACTCAGGATTTTCTGGGAACAATGCCCGGTGCTCAAAGTAAGGGTGGCGCGGGTTGTTAAGTGGACGCTTGCCATCAAATACATAACCCCAGTTGGAGAAAAACTCGCCATAGTCGCCGTCAAAACCATTGCCCCATTTATTCTGATAATCAGGAACAAAAGCATCAATCAAGTGAAATGACTGACTCACCGAGGCAGAATAACGCTTCTTTGAAGCACTACCTGTTTTAGTACTTACCAGGATAACACCGTTGCGGCCTTGCGAACCGTAGAGGGTGGTGGCACTCAGGCCGCGCAAGATGGTGATGTTCTCGATGTTATTTGGGTCTAGATCGAGGTTACGGGTGGGGGTAATGTTACCATCATTGAAGTCGTTGTTCTCGTTTGCGTTAGTGTTAATTGGCACACCATCTACGATCCAGAGTGGCTGAGCATTACCAGAGATGGTACTAACACCACGGATGTTGATCTTCGTACCAGAACCAGCCAAACCCGAAGAGTTTGTGATTTGTACGCCTGGAGACCGCCCGATAAGCGCACGAGCCACGTCGGTCTCAGGCTTTTCAGCAATTTCCGAAGCACTTATTACCGTAGAGGCGTAGCCAAGTGCTTTTTTGTCACGCTTGATACCAAGCGCGGTCACCACTACTTCATCAAGTTGGGTGTTGGGCTTCATCACGATGTCTACCACATTGGAAGCACCGAGGGCGACTTCTTGGGTGGTAAAGCCTGTGTAAGAGAAGACCAATGTGGTGGCACCATCCGGCACTTGCACGGAATATTTGCCATCGGTGTCTGTGCGAGCACCACTGGCGCCCTTCACGGAGACGGAGGCGCCGATAAGCGCATCGCCATCACCCGTCACGGTGCCCGTCACGGTACGTTGGGCAAGGGCAAGCCCTAGCCCTCCGAACACAAGAATGAGCATTGTTAATAATCGCTTCATACAAAAGTTGAATTTGGTGAAAAAATGTGTGAATTAAATTCTTAGATTAAAAAGGGTATATCTCCCCGGCAGTAAAAAACTGCCATAGCTTTAAAAAAAAGCCACTTCAATAGCGCGCTGTACAAGGTGTACAGGGCTATTTTCAAGCGGCTTTTGAAAGTTTGATTCGGTGGCTGATTCGGTGGTTGATTCGGATTATATTTGGGTCGGGGCTCATGCCTTCAACTACCAAAGTGGTAGATCTTGGTTAACAAAGGTAAAACGCTTGGTTAACAAAGATGCGAAAGAATTAACGTTTTTTTAAAAAACAACTCATGCCGAATTTATATTTGGAATTTTTAAGTAAAAGATTTTGAACATTTTACGTAAAAATCGTTAAGCGCGAGAGGTAAACGTTTTTTAGCTCAAACAAGGCTGCTTATGCGACCTTAACTTGGCGCAAGTACATTTTGATGGTATTTTCCAACCCGTAATACAGCGCGTCTGCGATGAGTGCATGCCCAATGCTCACTTCCAGCAATTGTGGGCAATGAGCTTTAAAGAAGCTAAGGTTTTCAAGGTTTAGATCGTGCCCGGCATTGATTCCAATACCGATGCTATTGGCTACATGAGCGGCTTCCGAGTAGGCCTGAACGGCTTGATTGGGATCTTTTTTGAAATCGTTCGCGAATGGACCTGTGTAAAGCTCCACCCGATCGACTCCAGCGAGTTTGGCACCCTCCACCATCTTTGCTTCAGGATCTACGAATACCGCGACCCGTATTCCTTTTTTGTGAAGCTCCGCTACGACCTCCCTTAATTCTGATTGCTGCGCAACAGTGTTCCAGCCATGGTCGCTTGTAAGTTGGCTTTCCGAATCAGGTACCAACGTGCATTGGTGGGGCGGATTGGCCAACACGAGGTCTAGAAATGCACGATCTGGTTTTCCTTCGATGTTGAGCTCCGTAGTTATTACTGCATGCAACAAGGGGACATCATCATAGCGAATATGACGCTGATCCGGCCTTGGGTGTATGGTAATGCCCTGTGCGCCAAAAGATTCAATATCTTTGGCTATTTGTACCAGATCAGGCAAATTGCTACCGCGTGAATTGCGAAGCAGGGCTACTTTGTTGATGTTTACGCTTAATTGTGTCATCCTGGTGATGATTGGTGGATTGGTGAATTGATGGGTAGTAGAATTTTGGGGGCGGAAAACAATCCCTGGCTGTCTACCTTGCGGCGCAAATGTAGAAGGCTATGCAAGAAAATGAACTGCTTGATGAACATGATTTTCCACCCGTCACTCCAGCGCTCCCAGAGCCAAGGGCCAGATTGGTGCTTTTGTCACAGATCATGCTCATGGTTATTGGTTCCGGTATCGGGGTAATGCTGTACTACATAATTTGTTTGATTGCTGGCTGGGATCCCTCTGTAATGCTCAACGCGGATTCTGCAGCCCCAGCACGTTGGCAAGTACGCCTTCAATTGGGGCTGACCCATTTATTTGGATTTTTGGTGGCGGGCAGTGTGACGGTCTGGATCTTTTACCGAGGCATTACCCAGACCCAAACCAGCTGGTCAGATTACCTTCAAAGCCGGCGTTGGCCGCGAGGAACGGAACTTTTGCTCGGTATTTTGCTGATGGCTGTTTCGATGCCCTTGGTGCTTTATTCGTTGACAATTAACCAACAACTGCCGCTACCAGAGCTTTTTAAGCTCGCTGGAGAACAATCAGGGGAGGCCCTCAAAGGCTTGCTCCACATGGATAATTGGGCCGAACTTTTGGTCAATATTATTCTCATTGCCCTGCTCCCTGCCTTGGGGGAAGAATTGGTTTTTCGGGGTATCGTACAACAACAACTGATGCGGCGCATCGCAAATCCATGGGTAGCTATCTTGGTTTCGGCGGCGGTTTTTAGCGCGGCGCATTTTCAGTTTGATGGTTTTTTACCAAGGATGTTGCTCGGCTTTTTGCTGGGATGGCTTTACTGGCGAACCCGCAATTTTTGGGTACCTGTGGCAGGTCATTTTTTCAACAATGGACTTCAAGTGGTGGGGCAATATTTGTACGGCAAAGAAGTGTCTTCCATTGACTTAGAAAAGGACATCCATGTCCCCTGGGAATTTGCAGCGATTTCAGCTTTTATGGTTTGGGCGGTAATGCGACTCATTCGGCAACTTTATAAAAAGCAACCCAGGACTGTAAAGTAAGTGATGTCTTTTCACCCATCCGAGAGGATTATAAATTTTGAGGCTAATTTGCTGATTATGAATCATCTGAATTTTCTCATTTTCCGCTTTGTATTTTTCCTTTGCATTCCAGCTTCCCTTTTTTCCCAAGAAAAACCGACCCTTGAATACTATTTGCCTGCGGCAAATTACAACCCCGCTATCCCCACGCCTTCAGCCTGGCTTGGTTATGAAGTGGGCGAATGGCACGCGACCCACGATCAACTCTTGGGGTATATGAAGGCACTCGATGCTGCCAGCGACCGCATCAGTTTGCAGGAATACGGCCGTTCGCACGAAAACCGGCCATTGGTGTGCCTCACGATTACAGATCCCTCCAACCGCACAAATCTGGATGAAATAAAAGCTGCCCGTGGCCGCCTGGTGAATCCAGCCGAAAGCGGCAAGATTGATTTGAAAAACATGCCCGCCGTAAACTACATGGGCTATTCCATCCACGGCAACGAAACCAGCGGAAGCAATGCAGCCATCCTGGTAGCCTACTATCTCGCAGCAGCACAAACGACTGAGGTAGAACAACTTTTGCGCAATACGGTCATTCTCTTCGACCCCTGTTTTAACCCGGATGGGATGCAGCGGTTTTCCACCTGGGTCAACAGCCACAAAAGTCAGAACGCCTCTCCCGACCCAGCAGGCGATGAGTACAATGAACCTTGGCCACGTGGGCGCACTAACCATTATGGCTTTGATCTCAACCGAGATTGGCTGGTGGCGCAGCAGCCAGAAACCGTTGGGCGAGTTGCGCTATTTCAGGAATGGCATCCCAACGTACTGACCGACCACCACGAAATGGGCAGCGGATCTACCTTCTTTTTTCAGCCTGGAGTGCCGAGCCGGGTGAATCCGATCACACCAGCCCGAAACCAGGAACTGACGGCCAAAATTGCCACCTACCACGCTCGCTTACTTTCAGAGCAAAAAATCCTTTTTTACACAGGAGAAAGCTTCGATGATTTTTATTACGGAAAGGGCTCGACCTACCCTGACGCACAAGGTAGCATCGGGATTTTGTTTGAACAAGGCAGCAGTCGCGGCACTGTTCAGGAAACTGAAAATGGTTTGCTTACTTTCCCTTATTCTATTCGAAATCAGGTATTTGCCTCCCTTTCAACACTTACAGCTGTGGGTGAAATGCGGGTCGAGTTAAATGAGTATTTGCGTGATTTTTATAAATCAGGCCTAGAAGAAGCCCGCAAAAGCGAGGTGAAAGGCTTTTTATTTGCGGATGATGATTTACCCGCTCGTACTTTTCTCAACCTGCTTGGAAGGCACGGTATAGCAGTACAAAATTTGGAGGAAACCATGAGCCTGAACGGGCAAACATTCCAAGGCAAGGCGGCCTTCTTTGTACCCACAGAACAGCGTCAATACCGTCTCATTCGAGGCATTTTTGAACGGACTACCCAGTTTCAGGACAGCATTTTCTACGATATCTCAGCCTGGACTTTACCTGATGCTTTTGGCCTGAATTGGGCCGCACTGAAAGGCAAAATACCTGCTGTCTCCAAAGGCCTTTCACTCGTATCGCGCAACCCACCTTCAACGCTCGGCGGGGGGCCGGAGTATGCATACGTGATCCCCGCAATTGGGTATGAAATTCCAGAAGTATTGGTAAAACTCCAAAAGTCCGGTCTACGTGTCCGGGTTGCCATGGAGCCCTTTGAATCTGAAAATCAGCGCTTTGCAGCGGGATCTCTGGTGATTGCTGCAGATCGACAGCCCCTTAGCGCGGCAGATTTTGTGCTCAAGATGAATGAAGTGGCACAGTCGGGCATTCCACTTTCAATTATCCAAAACGGCCTCACGCTTGGCGGGCCCGATTTGGGCAGCAGTGCATTTCCCGTAGTTCGTCAGCCTAAGGTTTTGCTTCTAACTGGCGATGGCGTAAATGTGGCTGATGCGGGAGAAATATGGCATTTGCTAGATACCCGGTACCGTATGCCTGTGACACTCGTCGAAGCGAGTCGTTTTGGCGTATTAAACCTTACAAAATACAATTTGCTCATCCTTTCTGTTTGAAGCTATGGCAGCCTTCCTGTGGAAAAAGTGAAGCAATTTGCTCAAGATGGTGGCACTATTATTGCAACCGGAAACGCATTGAAATGGCTGAAATCCAGTGGTTTGGCCGCTGTTGAATTTCGCAATCAGCCTGCTGATGCGCCTGGTCAGCGACCGTATGGAAATCTCTCCGAGGATAGGGGCGCACGTACTATGCCCGGCGCAATTTTCGAGGCGAACCTGGATCTTACACACCCGCTTTGTTTTGGCTACGCACATTCAAAATTGTCTCTATTTATTGCAGACACCCTTT
>JBBQLD010000131.1:0-10427 GCA_038327555.1 Chitinophagales bacterium | reverse complement strand
AGCAGCGCATCGTTGTGATAAAGCCCCGATTCATGGCGCGCGAGGCGAATTTCTTGCAAGTTTGCGCCAACCACATCCCGCCAAAGAGGCTGTACATTAGCCACAATACGTTGGATAAGTGCTTCACTATGAAGTACTTGTAGTTTTCGGGCGGTTTCGACTAAAGCTTCTGCGCTGATGATGCGCATGGCTTCGCTGCTTTCGCCACTCGACAGTAAGAGCGTTTCGCCGTTTTCAAAATAAAGCTCGATGGCGTAGAGAAAAGACGATTTAGGACTGGCACGCCAGAGGTAATAGTTTACGGTTTCAAGCTTTTGACCTTCAAAGGCTTGAAAGGCTTCTACCTCTGACTGCTGAAAACAATCAGGAGGCGTTTGGGAAGACGAATTTTCTTTCATGGTAGGTACTGGTAGGTGTTATCTCAATTACGAGACAAGCTCTTTTCAGGCACAAACATCGGCAAGTTTTGCGGCTCCTTGGTGTACCTTCGATCTTTGAATAGTCCTAAGTTTTTATCAACTCTGGTGACCAAAAACTGTTTGCATCCTATATGATATTACCCACCACACAATTCCTTACCGAGTTTCGCACCGCGTTCATTTCAGGTCAATTGCTCAAATGTACCCTGGGCAAGCCCACTGCTGACGCGCCGGAGGGCTTAAAAAACGTGTATTTGCGCTCAGTGGAGTTGAAAAAAGGGTTGCACGTGGCCTTTAATTTTCGATACCAAACCCGAGACGAGGTCAAGAATTTCGATTTAAACGAGACCGTTGTGCAATTGGAAAAATTGCTTGGGTTCGCATTTTTAAATGCAGATATGCTGACTCCAACGCGCGATTTCTCCCTTCAATTTGACCAAAAAGGCGATGCTCAATTTGTAGCCAAAAAACCATCCCAAAAGATGTCAGCGGAGATCGCCACGGCCCATAACCGCCCCAAAAGCCGCCTGCTCGACCCCAAATCGCCTTGGCTTCATCTGCTTGGCATTACGAATGCAAAAGGCGAAGTGCTCGCAGCGCACCAGGATAAATGGCGACAAATCAACAAATACCTCGAAACCATTGAAAGTTTACTGCGCGATCAGCCTCTGCCACCTGGTGCACACATCGCCGATATGGGCTCGGGCAAGGGTTATTTGACCTTTGCACTCTACGATTTTTTAGAAAATCACCTCCATATCGCACCCCACATTACAGGCATCGAACTCCGCCCTGCGCTCGTTGATTTTTGCAACAAAACGGCCCAACAAGTTGGCTTTCAGCACCTGCAATTCGTAGCGCAAGACATTGCCAAATACCAGCCGGAACGATTGGATATGCTCATTGCCCTACATGCCTGCGATACCGCTACCGACCTTGCGCTGGCTGCTGGAATTCGACAAAAAGCGCGGATTATTGTCGTTGCACCCTGTTGTCACAAACAAATTCGTCGCGAAATGCAGGCTAAAAATGAACTGGCACCCTTGCTCCAACATGGCATTCTGGAAGAGCGTCAGGCCGAGATTGTGACCGATGGCATCCGCGCCCTGTTGCTCGAAGCGCAAGGATATCATACCAAAGTATTTGAGTTTATTTCTACCGAACACACCGCTAAAAACGTGATGATTACGGCTACTATGGATGGACGGCGATTGAACCAACGTCGCAAGGATGCGTTAGCTCAGGTCGGTGCACTCAAGTCGGGGTTTGGAATTAAGGAGCATTGGCTGGAAAAATTATTGGCGGAGTGATTTTTTTTGGGATTCGTTTCTTCCATAGATACCTCTGTTTTGTTATTTTGTAGAAAAAGAAGCCGTCACTTCACACAAAGGCGCAATAATTGCGTTTCACTTTATCTGGTGGTTCAGGAGCGGATTTAGCGCAATTAATAGCCAGATCAACTATCCTTCAGACGCACTACAACATTTATCCATTCAAAAAACACATCTCGGCAATGCAAATTTTCCCGCGCCGTTTAGGCAATTTTGATCTTGACAAATTCTTTAACGACATGAAAATCAAATCATCGCTCGCCCTTTTTTCCATTGTCGGTATTTTGAGCATCGCATTCGTTTTACATGAATACAATCCCTTCGGCAACGGAGGGCCAAGCAGTTCGCCAGGCCGTGATGCTGCTTTGATCCGAACCATTTCGCAAGTCTTGGCTCGCGGCCACTTTGAGCCTAAGGATTTGGACGATACTTTTTCCAAAAATGTGTACGCGCTGTACCTTAAAGAAGTGGATGGGGGCAAACGCTTTTTGACCCAATCTGATGTGGATCAATTGAAGCCTTATGAACTCCAACTAGACGACCAGGCCAAGGCAGGTACTTTCGAGTGCTTTGACCTTTCTACCAAACAACTGGTAGCCTCGCTCACTAAAACGCAAGGTTGGTATCGTGAAATTCTTGCCGTACCCTTTGATTTTTCAAAAAATGATGAGCTCCAGGCCGATGGCAAAAAACTTAAATGGGCAAAAGATGATGCCGAGCTCCGCATCCGCTGGGAGCGTTGGATGAAATACGAAGTGCTTAGCCGTATTGTCGAAGAACAAGACAAACAAGAAAAACCCGAATTTAAAGGGGATAAAAAAGACTTCGCAACCCTCGAAAAAGAGCAACGGGCTAAGGTGCTGGACGTATATGACAAATGGTTCAAACGATTGCTGAAACTCGACCACAACCGCCGATTGGAGACTTACCTCAACGCGATCACCAATTATTTTGACCCACACACCGGCTACTATTCTCCCCGTGAAAAGGAGAATTTTGATATTCAAATGTCGGGCAAGCTCGAAGGCATCGGTGCCCGCTTGCAAAGTGATGGAGAGAAAACTTCGGTCTCTGAAATCGTGCCCGGCGGTCCAGCCTGGAAACAGGGCGCCTTGCAAGCTAAAGACGTGATTATTAAAGTAGCTCAAGGGGAAACTGATGCTGAATCGCTGGACATCATGGGATGGGATCTTGATGATGTTGTGGCTAAAGTGCGCGGATCAAAAGATACTAAAGTCACCCTCACCGTTCAAAAACCTGATGGCACAGAGAAGGTAATTACCATCACTCGAGATGTTGTGATTATGGAAGAAGGTTTTGCCAAATCCTTGATTCTCAACGAAAGTAGCGCAGAACAAGACCGTATTGGCTATATTTACCTGCCTAAATTTTACGCTGATTTTGAAAGTGGCCGCACGAGCTGCGCACAAGATGTAGCCGCTGAAGTAGAGAAATTGAAGAAAGAATCCGTGAAAGGTATCATTCTTGATCTTCGCAACAACGGTGGTGGCTCCCTCCGCGATGTTGTGACCATGAGTGGACTTTTCATCGAAGAGGGTGCTATCGTGCAAGTAAAAAGCCGAGGCCGCGCTACTGAAATCCTCCGCGACAACGATACCCGGGTGCAATGGGGTGGCCCGCTAATTGTAATGGTCAATGGCTTTAGTGCATCGGCATCTGAAATCCTTGCCGCTGCCATGCAGGACTACAGCCGCGCAGTCATCGTCGGCTCAACCAGCACCTATGGCAAAGGCACTGTACAACGTTTCTTTGACTTGGACAATGCAGCTTCAGATGAAGGGGTGAAGCCTTTGGGGGAGATGAAAATGACCATCCAAAAGTTCTACAGAGTAACCGGGAAAACGACTCAACTGGACGGTGTAACGCCGGATATTGTATTGCCCGATTTTTACAATTTGCTTGAAAACGGCGAAAGTGAAAACGATTATCCGTTAGCTTCTACCATCATTGAAGCAGTGCCTTTCAAACAAGGTGCGTATCGGATTGCGGATGCCAATCAATTGAAAACCAATAGCCAAGCTCGGGTAAAGGCCAATGCAACGTTCCAAAAAGTAAGCGACAATGCTGTCCGTTTGAAGAAACGCAAAGACGACAGCACCTTCCCACTTCAAGCCGACAAATTTCGTCAGTGGAATAAGAAACAAGACGAGGAGGCAGAGCAGTTTGATAATATTTTCAAGCCCATCGAAGGTTTTAAAGTTGGAAATGTTGCAGCTGATTTGCAATTGATCCAAAGCGATACCTCGCGTGTAGCCCGCAACGAAAGCTGGATCACGGAGCGTCAAAAAGACGTTCAGCTCTATGAGACCTTGCGCATCATGCTGGATATGCTCCGAATTGATGGTTTGGCTTCCGGGAAAAATTGAGCTAAGGATTAATAGACCATAAAATGGTGTAAAAAATAGCCTTGGCGATACTGTCAAGGCTATTTTTTTATGCTATTTTAAAGGGAGTCTTGGATGGCAATCCGAAAAGAGTTGATTTAGATGCCCTGTAGCGGCTATCCTCTTTTTAAAAACCTTCGAAGGTTAACACGCAATGTAACTAAATCAGTAAAAAATGCAATTAATACAACTAAAAGTATAATTCCTTCAGGCTCATAGACCGTAATTTTGTTCCTTCAAATAACAACTCTTTTAAATTATTACCATCATGACATTTGCAGATCTGACCAATACCGACAAACCTGTGCTAGTTGACTTTTACGCCGATTGGTGCGCTCCATGCCGGGCGATGAAACCGGTGCTTGAAGACCTGAAAGCCCAAATGGGCGAGGAGCTTTCCATCTTTAAAATTGATGTGGACAAGAATCAGGCGATTGCCGAACGCTACGCCGTACGATCCATTCCAACGCTTATTTTGTTCAAAAATGGTGAACCCGTTTGGCGCAAATCAGGCATGGCTTCTTCTGTGGAATTGAAAAAAGTGGTGGAAAAAAGTGCAGAAGCTTAATTGGATTTGAGGATGTTGAGATTTTGCACTCAACATGCTCAACTATCTCAACATCCTTAACATTCTCAACCCTTTCAATCATGACACAAATCTTTGAAGTAGAAAATATTAAGTGCGGCGGTTGCATGAATACCATCCGAAAAGGACTGGAGCAAATGCCCGGTGTAATGGCTGCCCTGCCGGAAAACGAGCATGGTACCGTGACGGTGGATTTTGATGAAAAAACAATCTCCCCTGACGGCATCGTAGCCAAACTGAGCCAAATGGGCTATCCACTCGTGGGCGATAACAACTTGGGGAAAAAGGCAAAATCATACGTGAGTTGTATGATTGGACGGGTGACTGCGGAGTAGAGCAAAGAAATAAATGGGTCATTCTCCTTACTCAAAAAAGATGTTTCATTGTTCTTAGTTACCGACCTACCTTGGGGGCAAATAACTGAATATGGAGGAATACCGCCACTTATTCCCTGATCTTGAAGAGGGACTGCAACGTGAATTGCAGGAAAAAGGCCGCATTTTAGCCGTAAAGGCTGGTCAAATTTTGCTTCAGAGCGGCCAGAATATCCGAAATACGATGATCGTGCTCGATGGCTTGATCAAACTCTATCGCGAAAACGACGAGGGCAACGAGTTTTTTATGTACCATCTTCATCCAGGAGACGGTTGTGCACTTTCTTTGATTTGCGACCGCAGTTTTAAAGTCAGTTCAGTGACCGCCAAGGCAGTGACAGACTCCGTGGTATTGGTCGTGCCGCTTGAACAAACTGAAAACTGGATGCGCCAATACCGTACCTGGTATCACTTTGTGGTAGGAACCTACCGTCGGAGATACGAGGAGCTACTGGAAACCATTGATCACATCGCATTTCAAAACATGGACGAGCGGCTTGAATTTTACTTGCGTCGTCACCGTGCAGCGCTCCATACCAATGTACTGGAAATTACCAATACCCAGATCGCGCAGGAACTCAATTCCTCGCGAGAGGTTATTTCCCGGTTGATGAAAAAACTGGCCGAAGATGGCAAGGTGCGTTTGCTGAAAAGCGGAATCGAGATTTTGAAACTTTGAACGATTGGGGTTTTCGGCATTAATTACCGTCCTGCGTGACAAATATCACAGGATAGCACATAGCGCCGCCCCGATCTTTGCAGGGTCAAGTAGTTATTCAACCGCTCCTTGACCAGGCAAAAATTTCATTCATTCCCTAATTTCATGGAGATTATAGGCTATTTCGCATCGGCACTCATTGGTATTTCTCTTGGGCTGATTGGCGGCGGCGGCAGTATTTTAACGGTACCCGTGTTGGTATACCTATTTGGGGTAGATCCCGTGCCAGCTACGGCATATTCATTGTTTATTGTAGGTGCTACTAGCCTTGTAGGTTCCTTCCCAAAATATCGGGATGGCATGGTGAACCTTAAAACTGCGGTCATTTTCGGCATCCCGGCCATTTTTGCGGTGTATGCCACTCGGGCGTATTTAGTCCCTATAATTCCCAACCCTGTGTTCAATATTGGAAGTCTTGTAGTGTCCAAGGCTATGTTTATGATGGGGATTTTCGCCATTTTGATGGTTTTTGCCTCTTATTCCATGATATGGGGCAAAAAAAATGAGGCCAAGGAAGAAGAACCCGATAGGCCTCAAGAATTCAATTATCCTATGATTTTGATGGAAGGAGCAGTGGTGGGTTTGCTTACCGGCTTAGTAGGAGCCGGAGGAGGATTTCTGATTATCCCAGCTTTGGTGTTGTTTAGCAAACTACCCATGAAACAAGCGGTAGGTACTTCTTTGCTCATTATTGCAGCCAAGTCACTCATTGGTTTTACAGGCGACTTGTCTCACTACGAAATGGACTGGACCCTGCTTGGAACGGTCACAGCATTGGCTATTGCCGGAATATTTATTGGAAATAGACTCAGCCGAAATGTAGACGGCGACAAACTTAAAAAAGCATTTGGCTGGTTTGTGCTTGTGATGGGGATTTATATCCTGATCAAAGAGCTGTTTCTCAATCCCGCAGCGGCTTTGGGGCATTGAAAAGACATCCATCCCTACTACCTTGTTGCCTGATTTAATAGACCAGGTGGGGTTTTCTAGGATATTTTTTTGACAGGATTTACAGGATAAATAGGATTTAAGCGGAGAATATATCCTGTTTATTCTGTAAATCCTGTCAAAAAAATAGGCTTGTAAAACAGCTACGTCAAACCAAGGCAGCTATGTTGCAAGACACAAAAATCATAACCAGAAATGTATGGATACTCTCCCTTGTAAGCCTGTTCACAGACATGGCCAGCGAGATGTTGTACCCAGTCATGCCAGTTTACCTGAAAAGTATTGGTTTTTCTATCATTCTAATTGGGGTGCTTGAAGGCTTTGCCGAAGCCACCGCTGGACTGAGCAAAGGCTATTTTGGCAACCTGAGCGATCGGACGGGACGGCGTAAACCATTTGTACAGCTTGGATACGCGCTCAGTGCCATTTCCAAGCCTATGATGGCGGTCTTTAGTTATCCGCTCTGGATCTTTTTTGCACGAACCACCGACCGCCTTGGCAAAGGCATCCGTACTGGTGCCCGAGATGCGCTGCTCTCTGATGAAGCTACGCCCGAAACTAAAGGTCGAGTATTTGGTTTTCATCGGGCTTTGGATACGGTCGGCGCGGTAATCGGGCCGATGTTGGCACTCATTTTCCTGCAATTATACCCTGGTGATTATAAAACGCTATTTTTTCTGGCCTTTCTGCCGGGCTTATTCGCCATTGTATTCACCGTACTAATTCGGGAGAAAAAAAGCACACAAACAGAAAACATAGTCAAACCAGGTTTTTGGGATTTTCTCCAATATTGGAGTCGAAGCCCGGCGCAGTACCGGCAATTGGCGGGCGCATTACTTGTTTTTACCTTGTTCAATAGTTCTGATGTATTTCTACTCCTGTATATAAAAGCTGCTGGCTTAAGCGATGGCGCTGTGATTGGGATGTACATTTTTTATAACTTCATATATGCTGCCGCGGCTTATCCGATGGGTATACTGGCCGACCGTTTGGGTATGAAACGGGTGTTTGTGTTTGGGCTATTGTTATTTGCTGTGGTGTATGCTGGAATAGCTTTTGCGTCTACATGGCCTGTTTTTGCTGGCCTGTTTTTCTTGTATGGCCTCTATGCTTCGGCTACTGAGGGTGTTGCTAAGGCTTGGATGACCAATATTTGTGCAAAAAAAGACACCGCCACGGCGATTGGTACTTTTACAGCTTTTCAGAGTATTGGCGCGTTGTTGGCGAGTAGTATGGCTGGTTTAATTTGGTATTCAGCGGGTGCAGAAGTTGTTTTTAGCATCAGCGCCGGAGCCAGTTTGGTGGTAGCAGGGTATGTATGGCATCTGAAAAATTTTGAAAAATAAATACATATCGTGACTCAAGTCACGGACGGAGCTTCTCACACTTCTCACCTTTGTCCAAGGAATTCAGGACTACAATTCAAAAATAAAATTACTGACAATATGTTTTTCCAACACGTTTACGACAAATCCTTGGCGCAGGCCAGTTACTTCATTGGCTGTCAAAAGGCGGGTGTCGCTATGGTTATTGACCCGAAAAGGGACGTGGATACTTACCTCGAAATCGCCAAACAAAACAACATGACCATTACGCATGTTGCCGAAACGCATATCCATGCCGACTTCCTGTCTGGCGCCCGCGAACTTGCGGCCCTTACCGGTGCAAAAATGTACCTCTCGGACGAGGGTGGCCCAGATTGGCAATATCAGTTCCCGCACGAAGGCGTAAAAGACGGCGACGTCATCAAAGTAGGCAACCTCACATTTGAGGTAATCCACACGCCGGGCCACACACCCGAAAGCATCAGTTTCCTGCTCACCGATCATCCGGCTACCAGCAAGCCTGTGATGATGTTTACGGGCGATTTTGTGTTCGTTGGTGACATCGGTCGCCCCGACTTGCTGGAAAAAGCAGCTGGGCTCAAAGGAACCCAAGACTTGGGAGCCAAGCAGATGTATCAATCCATCAAAAAATTCGCCGATTTACCCGACTACATTCAGGTTTGGCCTGGTCACGGCGCGGGTTCTGCTTGCGGAAAGGCTTTGGGCGCCGTGCCAAGTTCTACCGTTGGTTATGAAAAAATCAGAAACTGGGCACTTCAATATCCGACCAACGAACCCGGTTTTGTGCAATACCTTCTGGCCGACCAGCCAGAGCCGCCCAAGTACTTCGCCATGATGAAAAAACTCAACAAGGTGGATCGTCCCTTACTGACGGAAGTACCGAAACAGCAAAAATTGAGTACCGAGGAATTGATCACCAACCTCGGTAAAGGCGTAAAACTCATTGATGCCCGGAACAAGGTAGAATTTGCCGCAGGTTTCATTCCTGGCAGCATCAACATTCAGGGCAACAACGCCTTCGCTACATGGGCCGGCTGGTTTTTGGAATACAACGAGCCGTTTATGCTCGTAGCCAGTGAGGCGCAAATAGAAGACCTGACCCGCAAATTGATGCGTATTGGTTTGGACAACGTGCTTGGTTATGTAGACGATGTGAACGAATGGGCAGAAAAAACAGGACAAAAACTCGATTCTGCGAAGGTCATTTCTATAGACGAGTTCAAGGAGACCAAGCAAGCAAACAACTTGCAACTGGTGGATTTGCGCGGGGTTGCTGAATACAACACGGCACACATCAACGGCGCAGAAAACGTATTCGTGGGCACCATCGAAAAAAACCTTGACAAGATCAGCAAAGACCGTCGTGTGGTCATTCTTTGTCAGGGCGGCGACCGGTCAGCCATTGGCTACTCCATTTTGGCAAAGCATGGGTTTAAAAACGTGCTCAACTATTCCGGGGGTATGAATGAATGGGTAAACGCGGGCAATCCCATCGTTTCTGAAAATTGATAAAAAATAGTGCGAGGCGTGACATTCGTCACGGAGGCCCGACACTATCCCACGCTACCTTTGTAGTATCAAATTCAATCCATCCACGTTCAAATTTTTTCAGACATGAAAATCGAACAAATCTATACGGGCTGTCTTGCACATGCCGCCTATTATCTCGAAAGCAAGGGTGAAGCAGCCATTTTCGATCCGCTCCGGGAAATAGACCCTTATCTAAACCGTGCCGCAAAAAGCAACGCTAAAATCAAGTATGTTTTTGAAACCCATTTCCACGCAGATTTCGTCAGTGGGCATTTGGATTTGGCAAAAAAAACGGGTGCAAAAATCGTTTTCGGACCTACCGCAAAACCTGGTTATGAAGCCATTACGGCAGAAGACAACCAGATTTTCAAGGTCGGCGACTACTCGGTGAAGGTGATCCATACGCCTGGGCATACCATGGAAAGCACGACGTATTTGTTGGTCGACGAGCATGGAAAGGAACATGGCATCATCTCTGGCGACACCTTGTTTATCGGAGATGTCGGGCGGCCTGATTTGGCGCAGCACGTCATTGCCGAACTGACTCAGGAAAAATTGGCCGGAAACCTGTACGACTCGCTTCGAAACAAAATAATGCCGCTGAGCGACGACCTCATCGTTTACCCAACCCATGGGGCGGGAAGTGCCTGCGGCAAAAATATGAGCAAGGAAACTACCGACACTTTGGGGCATCAAAAACTGGTCAATTATGCACTCAACCCGAATCTGACTAAAGAGGAATTTATCAAGGAAATATTGACCGGGCTGAC
>JBBQLD010000130.1:0-10427 GCA_038327555.1 Chitinophagales bacterium | reverse complement strand
CGGGTAAAGGCTCCGTAGCTTAATGGATAGAGTCCCTGACTACGGATCAGGAGGTTAGAGGTTCGAGTCCTCTCGGAGTCACCCACTACTGTTAAGT
Source organism: Chitinophagales bacterium (assembly GCA_038327555.1). Lineage (GTDB taxonomy): Bacteria > Bacteroidota > Bacteroidia > Chitinophagales > Saprospiraceae > M3007. The sequence continues at coordinate 10,330 of JBBQLD010000130.1, read as the reverse complement.
GTTTGAGTGTGTGAGATTTATCTTACACACTCATTTTTTGAAAGGCAGTATTTTTAAGTGCCGTAGTCCTTATTTTATTTTAGGACGTAGGCACTATCATCTAGAACACTTAAATTTATCGATCAATGTCAAGAATTTGCGATCTGACGGGGAAGAAGCCGGTTACAGGCAACTACGTGTCTCACTCTAATGCTAAGACGCGCCGTCGCTTTTATCCAAACCTCCAGACGAAAAAGTTTTTCATTCCGGAAACGAAAGAATGGATAACGCTTAAGGTAAGCACCAGTGCAATCCGAACCATCTCTAAATTGGGTATTTATCAATACATCCAAAAATTGGAGAAGAAAGGAGAAATCACTTACTATCCAACGCCAGAAGGCTGTTAAATCCATTCATTATCGTTCAACATTTTTCTGTTTCCCGACTTTTGGGATTGAAAAATAAAAAATTGCATCATGGCAAAGAAAAGCAGAGGCAACCGCATCCAGGTTATTTTGGAATGCACGGAGCACAAAAATAGCGGCCTGCCAGGCACGTCGCGCCACATCACTCAGAAGAATCGCAAGAATACGCCTGACCGCATGGAGTTAAAAAAATACAACCCCATCATGCGGAAATACACGGTTCACCGCGAAATCAAGTAATTAATTCACTCACTCACTCAAATATTTGAGGTACCATGGCTAAGAAAGTCTCTAAAAACGCCCGTGTTGCACAACGTGCAGCAAACGCTGGCTCCGGCAAAGACCATGTCAAAGTGGTGAAAGCGGTAAAAGACCCTGTGACGGGCAAATACTCTTACAAGCAGATGATCGTTCACAAAGACAAAGTGAAAGATTTCTTCGCTGACGCGAAATAAGCCGCGCCATTGGCGTGCAAGGATATAAGCCGGGGTGTGCTGCGATTGCAGTACACCCCGGCTCGTTTTTAGGCAGGTTTTTTACAACGAAATTCTAAGTTATTGTTGCCGCGTTCCTAAAAGCAACATAAGTGACAATTAATTATGATTAGTACAAACTTCCTATTCTAACACACATTAAGTCCGACCTACCTTTGTAGCATAAATCCAATAAAATTTCAAAGGCACGCCCCAACTATATTCCATGACACCATTGCGTTTGATTATTTTCGAGGACAACGGAGATTTCCGGGAAAGCCTCTTGCATTTGTTTCGGTTCACGCCAGATGTTGAAGTGATTGGGGCGTATCCCGATTGCTCGGATGTGCGTCGAGCGGTGACCCAATTAAAGCCAGAAGTGGTCTTAATGGACATCGATATGCCGGGAATGAACGGCATCGAAGCCACCGCGGTGGTTAAGGAGGCATCTCCTACCACCCAAGTGGTCATGTTGACGGTCAGTGAAGAGGAAGACCGGATTTTTCAAGCCCTTCGAAATGGTGCGACAGGTTACCTGCTGAAAAAATCAGGGCCAGACGAATTGGTAGACAGTGTGCGTCTGGTACATAAAGGGGGCTCTCCGATGAGCCCGGCCATTGCTCGAAAAGTGTTACAGTTCTTTCACTTGAACAATATATCAGCCCCAACCGCTGCTGCAACAGTGGTGAACAGAACCATAGGAAGCGATGATGATGGCCTTTCCACCGGACTAACGCCTCGAGAGCAAGAAATTCTCGAGGCGTTGGTGGACGGGTTGTCCTACAAAATGATTGCGGCCAAGCATTTTATCAGCACAGATACCGTAAAGAATCATATTCAGGGCATTTACCGCAAGTTGCATGTCAATTCTAAAGGAGAAGCCATCAGTTATGCTTTGAAACGGGGAATTGCGGGGAATAACCGTTAAAATACACGGACAATTCTAAACAACAGACACTTGCCAATCAAAGCAATTGGCAGACACTATAAAACAAACAAGTTCAAGTTTTTTTTGATTTTTTCCCTGCCCAAATCGTCAGATTGGTTTTGGCGATGTAGTACAAACTAGGGCAAACACTATGACTCACGGCGAGCAAGCCGCACCGGAACGGAATTTGAGCCAAGCCACCAAAGAAGAATCAACAATCCTCCCAGGTACCGATTATTACAATTGCTCTAGTCCGTTCCGTTTTTTGCAGCCCCGATTGGCAGTTTTGCTGGTCGGGGCTGTGGTTTTTGCTACTTTTCAAAAACTGACCATCCACCCCGTCCTTTCTGAGCCCAAAACCAAAGAGCAGATTGCAGAAGCATTGAGCAGCAGCCTGCGTACGCTCCAGCGCAAACTCAAAAAAGCTGAACTGGACGTACCTCGTGGTTATGTATCTCCTGAGACTCAAAATGTGATTTATGAAAGGCTGGGTTGGAAACCGGTGTCACAAAATGGCGCGAAATGGCGTGAAATGTCCTGAAATGGCGCGAAATTGGTGAAAGGGTTTTAGCGACCTTTGTAACAGGAAAATTCAGACACCACTTGCCCCCCAATCCTGAACAAATTGCCGAACTTGGACTGACTTTATTTTAGTTTTTGCATTTTAGCCATTTTGGGATCACGCCGTGAAAAGGGCCGGACTGCAAGCAGGTTAAATCTGTTGTATTTGAAGATTAATTCTGAGAAAGCCTAAGTAAGTCTGTTGCATTTTAAACTTGAACCCTCCGTCTTCGTGTTTGTAATCATAGTATTTGTTCACAATACAGGTCAGCCAGCCAATCAAAAACTACGTCGCCACCAAACCAAAGTTCAGTGGCGACATAATAATATTCGAGCGTTCGTCTGCAATAAATCAGATCTTGATTATTTTTTCCACCCCGAATGATTTCGCTCCAATTACCCTGACGAAATAAGCACCGGCTTTCCAGTCTGTTAGGTTAACCGTCTTTTCCGAATAGGCCGACATTTCAAATTTTGAGATTCTTTTGCCGCTGAAATCATAGATTTCGACCTGAAAAGCGGTCTCTGCATCGTCCGGTATTTGCAGGGTAAATATGTCCGAGGCAGGGTTGGGGGTCAAACTGATCTTAAGACTCGCTTCGGGTTCTCCGTTGCCGCTGAGTCCGGTACAGGTATAAATTTCAAGCTTTTTATTGAACCCTGTAGGAAAAACAACGCCTCCAGCTACCAGTAGTTTGTTTTTTACCGCAACGACCGCATGATTGATCAGCAGATTTTGAACAACGTCTTGCGACCAGGTATTGGTCACCGGATCATAAATGTCTACCCGTTTACTGGCGGATTGGAAGGCACTAAATGTCAGGTTTACCCCGCCGCCAGCTACAAAATAGGCTTTCCCGCAAATGGTAGCGCCCATCGTGGTGAAACTCCGGGCTTCCGACAAATTTGCGGTAGTCCAGATACCTGTTTCCGTATCAAAAATATCCACTTGCGCACTGTTGATGTTGGCTCCGTTCACCCCGCCGGCGATAATCACTTTTTTGCCTACAGTAGTTGCCGCGCAATAAGCCCGCGCCACAGAAAGGGTAGCGGTAGACCAGGCGCCTGTGGTGGAATTGTAAATATCTACCCGGTCTGTTACCTGGCTATCGCTGATTTGTCCACCCGCGAATATGGCAAGATTGCCGGCCACAGCTACGCCCATAAAGGCTCTGCCCAGGGATAAGGATTTGGTCGACCAGTTTCCTGTATTGTTGTTGTACACATCTATAACATCATAAAAGAGGGTAGAGGATGCGCTTTTTTTAAACCCGCCGGCGAACATTACTTCATTTCCTAATGACACACCCTGTGTATATGCACGGGGAACGGAGAGCGAAGCAGTAGTCCAGGTCTGGGTCATGGTATCCAGAATGTCTACGGTTGCATAGTGCGTCAGGTTATCCCAGAAAATTCCACCGGCAAACAGCACTTTGCGGCCAATGCCTGCCGCCCCCGGAAAAGCGCGGGCAACAGAAAGGGTTTTGGTGGTGAGGGTTCCGGTCACCGCATCATAGATTTCAACCTTATTGGTTTGGCCGCTTGCGAAACTGCCACCCCCGAAATAAGCTTTTGCGCCTAGTGATACAGCCCCCATCTGGCCTTTAGCCTGGGAGATATCGGTAGAGGTCCACTGGGCTGAAACCGAGGTTACAGACGCGTGTAAAAGAAAAAGGAAAAAAGGCAGGTAAAGTCGTTTTTGCATGACATTGTTTTATTAAAAGTGAAACATTGGTGAACAGATAGTATTGGTTTTTAGGAATTAAAATATGGACTTAATCTTAATGCGATGATTACGGGACGCCTGTAAGAAGGTAGAGCCTGTGCACTAGGGCGCAAATTTAGGGTTTTATTCACAATTGGGTCAGGATTAGCAATGTTCTGTTGGAGGTATGGGGATCTGTTTGACGGCGGAGCCTAGGGAAATTGTTGGTAAAAGGCTGAGTTTTGCGCCTGCGTGGTACGGAGATCTGTTTGACGGCTGAGCCGAGGGAATAGTTGACACGAGGCAGGGCCTTGCGCCAGCGTGAGATCTGTTTGACGGCTGAGCCGAGGGAATAGTTGACACAAGGCAAAGCCTTGCGCCAGCGTGAGATCGTTGTATTTTTCATGGTTATTTTAGTTGCAAACCTAGGGGGAAGCAGGGCGTTTACATAAGAGAAAATTGATAGTATCTTGTAGCCTTTTTCAAGACAAAAAAAACTATCATTCCATACATCCATGACCAAGCTATACTTCGTTTGCTGCATCTTTTGCTCTGCAAGCCTTTACGCACAGCCTTCCCTTGAACTATTTCCCAGTCTCGAAACCATTGGTGTGAACGTTCAATACAATAACCTAACTGACCCGGAAACGGATCTTGTTACAACACTCGAATATCGACTTTCGGGCGAAATTGAATGGCGGCAAGGTTTCCCGCCTACCCCGATTGCTAACAAAAATCGATGTTCTGGCAGCATTTTCTGGCTAAATCCTGCGACGAATTATGAGGTTCGGGTGCAAATGAGCGACCCTAGTACGCCTGGATTAAACGCCACATTGGAAGGCACTGTGAGTACACGCCCAGAACCCGATTTTGCAGCTTCCTTCAGCCAATTGATTGTTAGTCCAACTGGTACAGGTACTGTTTGCTCCGAGGGGCAACCTTGCAGCTTGGCTACAGCGCTCGCCCAGGTGCAGGCCGGGCAGGACATCGAATTGCTGGGCGGTTCTTATTTTATTGGTGGGTTGACGCTGACCAAAAGTGGCATTTTCAATGCTCCCATCACGATTCGAGGCAGAACAGGAGAGGCCGCAATACTCGACGGCAGCGATCCAGAGCCCTACACCTGGCTGCCCGGAAATGGCACGCCTGGTATCTTTTACACCAATTTAAAAGAGGCCAATGCCAATGTCAACTGTGTGACGGTGGACAACATCCGACTTTTTCCTTACCGAAAATTACTTTACGATCTGGTCAACCTTAATATTACTTGCATACTCGGATATCCGGTTCCTGCCGGGGTCAGTGGCATGTTTCGAGATCCACGGCCTTCGACGGTCATTCCGTTTCAATTCCAAAATCCATTGTACAAAAAACTGTTCGTTCACCTGGACGACGACAGCAACCCGGCAGATCACGAGGTGATGATTTCTTTACAAAAAAGTGGTTTTGTTATTGAAAATCAATCCTTTATTCGATTTCACAATCTCCAATTTCAAAATTACGGGGTGCGCCCCGGCGGCGTAGCGGTGTGGTTAAAAAATTGCGATGAAGTGATTTTTGACCACTGCCATTTTTCGCACAATGATTTCAATATCACAGTTTCGGGCAATTCTGATCGATTCACAGCACAATTCTGCACCTTTCGGGACAACACGGATTGGGATACCTACATCAGCAAAGCGACTTATGAACCTGCCTCGCCAGCACTTTGTGATGGTACGCTCCCCGACCTTTACCCTTTTAGCGACCGAGTGGCCGAAGTCGGAGCCATTTTTTTCGATCATGATTGTACCGGGCGAGGCCTTATGATTCGAGGAAATCTATTCAACGGTTACATGGACGGCTCAAAAGGCAGTCCCTCTGGCTTTGCTCCAGAACAGGCTTACAGCCAGGAAATTGACATTTTCGACAATGAATTCAATGGTGCCGACGATGGCATCGAGCTGGAAGGCTGGGCGGGCAACCTGCGTTTTTATCGCAATACGCTCCGAAATTGTGGTGCGGCCATTTCGTTGGCACCCGTACAAACCGGCCCTGTGTATCTGCTGCGAAATGTCATAAGTGATTTCCACGAAGGCAATAGCACCATAGAGGGATATGCTGATCTCGTGAATTTTGGCGGTACTCCAATGAAATTCCAGAGCGGTTATACGGGGAAAATCGGGAAGGTCTACGCTTTTCACAACACCATTTGTGTGAAGGGAAGCGGCAAGGCTTATGGGTTGGAGGTGTTTCCCGGTTCGGGCGTCTTGGAAGGTTTTGAAGCCAAAAACAACATCTTTTTTGCGGAACAAAACCATGCATTGCTGCTGCGCGGTTCGCCCACCCAATTGCCCTCCGTAACCCTTGACTACAACAACTACCTAAACGCCGACACCCTTATTAAGGTGCAAAACGCTCTGGGTGCTCAGTATTTTCTTGACCTTCCCACTTTCACAACGGCCCTGGGTTTTGAGGTGCATGGCTTGAACGCCGATCCGATGTTTATGGATACTTCAGCCAATGATTACCGACTTTTACCGGGCAGTCCCTGCCAGGATGCTGGTGTACTCATTCCGGGCATCAATGACCAAGATTTTTTAGGTGTGGGCCCGGATATGGGCGCGATGGAGTCGGCAATAAACCCGACTGTAGCGCCTGTATCCCTGGCAATCTTGCGTATATTACCCAACCCGGCACAGGATTTTGTACGTTTTGAAACGAATATCGTTGGTCACTGGAAGGGGACCATGTTTGATGCGTTGGGCCGGCGTGTGATGGAAATCGAAAACCAGGCTGAAGTGCGGATTGAAAGTTTGAAGCCAGGGCTTTATTTTGTGAAAATCAGCTGGGCAGGGAAAGATCTGATGGGAAAATTTGCGAAGCATTAATCTGGTCTAGGAGAGAAGAAATAGTAAACGGCACTTGTAAATTGATCAGCTCCTTTGCTGAAACCTTGTACCTTCGCCCCCGATTTTTCAAACCCATATCATTCATGTTCATTATCAATATTTACCTTCGTTTTGCCCTGATCGTGGGCGGTATTCTGGGCGGCATCGCTTTGTGGAGCGCTTATGGTTTTTGGTACGGCTTTCCATTCTTACTGGTCGGGATACTTATGCTGGCTGGCTATCTTATGCTTGGTACTATTTTGTCTACCAACCAACTTTTGTCCAAACAACAACTAGCCGAAGCCGAAGCAAGACTCAAACTCACCTTTTTTCCGAATATTCTGCTCATGGGCTACAAAGGCGTGTATTACATGACCCAAGGTGCCCTATATATGCAAAAGCGGGACTTCAACACCGCCGAAATGTGGATCAAAAAGTCGCTGGCTTCAGGTTTACCTTCTGATAACGAACGCGGAGCAGCCATGCTTCAACTGGTGATGATATCCGCTGGAAAAAACAATATCAAAGCGGCTCAGAATCATTTTTCAGAGTTAAAAAAGCTCCACGTAACCGAAGGTATGCTCAAAGAGCAAATCAAGGAAGTTGAAAAGCAACTCAAACAAGCCGGCCAAGCCATGAGCCCCAGTATGATGGCTCAGATGGGGGGGAAAGGATTTCGGCCAGGCGGAAAACGGCGTCAGCCACCTATGCGGTAGGATACAAGGCGGAAATTTCCGATTTGTTCGATTTCCGATTTAGAATTCCTTCTAAAGCCTAATCTTTTTTGCCACTTGAATTGTTGTACACGAAACGTGCTAGGACATTGGAATTTTCTTGATTGACTATCCACGTATACTGATTCGAACTCCGGATTGGACATTTTATAGGGTATGTATACTTCCCTCCGTGATGCCGTGCGCGACCTTGAGCGCCACGGAATGCTTTTAAGAATCCAGGAAGAAGTTGATCCGGATTTAGAAATAGCCGAAATACACCGCCAAGTGTTTGACCGGCAAGGCCCTGCTATCCTGTTTGAACGGGTGAAAGGAAGCCCTTTCCAAGCCGTGAGCAATATTTATGGTACTTTTGAACGCACAGCGTTTCTTTTCCGCCATACGCTGGAAGCGGTGAGGCGCGTGATTGAATTAAAAAAAGACCCGGCCAGTTTTCTTCAACATCCGACGCGATACCTTGGCGCACCGTTTACGGCTTTGTCGGCATTGCCTATGAAAAGCCGTTTAGGCGCTCCTGTTACCTGGGGCGAAACAACGATTGACAAACTACCCCAGATCAAGAGCTGGCCCATGGATGGCGGGGCATTTGTCACCATGCCGCAGGTATTTACCGAAGATCCTGACAAGCCCGGTGCAATGGGCGGAAATCTAGGCATGTATCGCATCCAACTCTCTGGGAATGAATATATTCCAAACGAAGAAATTGGCCTGCATTACCAGCTACACCGGGGAATTGGGGTACACCACACCAAGTACAATCAGCTCGATCAACCCTTCCGCTGTAGCATTTTTGTGGGCGGTCCGCCAAGTCATGCATTTTCAGCGATCATGCCGCTGCCAGAGGGCTTGAGTGAACTCACCTTTGCAGGGATGCTGGCCGGGCGGAGGTTTCGGTACACGCGAAGGGAGGGGCATTTTGTGAGTAGTGATGCTGATTTTGTTATCACCGGGGAAATTCTGAAAAACGTAAAAAAGCCGGAAGGCCCCTTTGGCGATCATTTGGGTTATTATTCCTTGACGCACGATTTTCCGGTGATGAAGGTTCATAAGGTGTTTCATCGAAAAGACCCTTTGTGGCATTTTAGCGTGGTGGGTCGACCGCCCATGGAGGACAGCAGCTTTGGCTGGCTGATCCACGAACTGGTGGCGCCTTTGGCAGCCCAGGAGTTTCCAGGTTTAAAAGAGATCCATGCGGTGGATGCTTCCGGTGTGCACCCCTTGTTGCTGGCCATTGGTCATGAACGTTACATGCCCTTCCGGGAGCGGGTACCGGAAGAAATTCTGACCATTGCGAATCGGATCATAGGTTCGGGACAAACCTCTCTGGCCAAGTTCCTGTTCATTGCCGCCAGTGAGGACGATCCTAAACTGGATACCCACGATATTGCCCATTTTTTTCAGCACTTTCTGGAACGGGTCGATTTTACCCGTGATTTACATTTTCAGACCAAGACCACCATGGACACGCTCGACTATTCCGGCTCCGGCTGGAATGCAGGCTCGAAACTTGTTGCAGCCTGCCGAGGAGATCGTCGTCGGACCCTGGAAGCGAAATTGCCAGAAAACTTCTCGCTCCCGCTTGGATTTGGCGAGCCAAATTTCTGCTTTCCGGGTATTTTGGCGATTCGTGCACCGAAGTTTGAGACTGAAAAACCAGCCAAGGCGCAAGTGGCGGAACTTTGCCAGTGGCTGGAAAGATTTGATTTTCAACACATACCGCTTGTTCTTTTGGTCGACGACAGTGCGTTCACTGCTGCTACGCTCAATAATTTTGTGTGGGTAGCCTTCACCAGAGCCAATCCCAGCCACGATGTGCACGGCGTAGCGTCTTTTACAGAAAATAAACACTGGGGCTGCCAGGGACCGCTGGTGTTAGACGCGAGGATAAAACCCCATCATGCACCTGAATTAGTGGTGGATCCAGACGTACAAAAACGGGCTGAAAAGTTATTGGAACGTTATCGTTTTTAAATGCCCCAACCTTTTTCTTTTGAAGGGCAGTCTTGACAGCGAACTAAATTTTTTAAATCATGAAAAAATTACTTTTTGCTGCCGCTGCGCTTTTGATCCTGTTTACTGCCGCCTGTTGTAAAACCGAGGATCAGGTCTTCGTGCGATTTCATAATGCTACAGATTCTGCAATCGAGGATTCCAGTATGGATTTTGATACGCAGAACACGACGCATGTTGGCCAAATCGCTGCTGGTGAGACTACGGACTACCTTGTTTTTGATTATTTTGAAATTGGATATTACCAGGGTGGAGACTATGAGCATCCGACAGGTGCTTTGAATGGTAAAAAAGATGGGGTCGCTTTTACCGCATGGTCTGGGAATTGGTGCGGAACCGGGGTGGAGTACAAACAATTGGAACCGGGTAAGTACACGCTTGAGATCACTAAAGTAGGGGACTCGACTGGTTTTTATCAGATCAGGTTTGTGGACTAAAAAACCTGCTGTTTTCGAAGTCTTCCTGGAGTCTGGAATCCTTGTCAAGAACTTTTTTTTAAAAACCTTCAAACTGGTTTGGAAATCAAATCTATACGGGACTATCTTTGCCCCGCTTTTGAAAGAAGGTCCGTTCGTCTAGGGGTTAGGACACGTCCCTTTCACGGATGAAACACGGGTTCGATTCCCGTACGGACTACGAAGCATT
>JBBQLD010000129.1:0-10438 GCA_038327555.1 Chitinophagales bacterium | reverse complement strand
AAGGCCGGACGAAGTCTTGCCAAACCCTCAGCAGTAGTATCGCGTCGAACACCTTCATCTGTTTCCACGATGTTCATCCGTTCTTTGCGTTTGTCGTTTTCGACCCATACTTCGGGCACATGAACGGGTACAATTTCAGACTTAAATTTTCCCCCATCTATGGCTGCTGCGGCTTTTTGATGGCTGCGCACACTAAACTCATCGGCAGCTTCGCGGCTGATGTCCCATTTTTTAGAAACCGCTTCAGCGGTAAGGCCCATACCCACAAGATAATCGGGCGTATCTTTGGCGATATTGTAATTGGGGGCGAGTTTGTAGCCCGTCATAGGGATGAGCGACATGCTTTCAGCACCACCTGCTACGTAACATTGACCCATACCCGCGCGGATTTTGGCCACCGCAATGCTGATGGTCTCCAACCCGGAAGCACAGTAGCGATTCACCGTCATGCCTGGCACTTCTACGCCAAGCGCGCGGTTAGAAATAAGTCGCCCGATCTGAAGGCCTTGTTCCCCTTCCGGGTTTGCACAGCCCACAATACAGTCGTCTACTAGTTTCGGATCGAGTTGAGGCACAGTGGAGAGGAGGTGTTTGATTACGTCCACCGCGATGTCGTCGGGGCGATAACCTTTGAACCCGCCTTTGCCGGCTTTGCCGATGGCGGAACGAAACCCTGCTACGATATATGCTTCTTGCATGTTGGAAGAATTTTAAAGATCGGGTAAGTAATAACTGTGGTCTTTTTTGACAACAGGAAGGGAGAAAGGCACACTAAGTTTTTACTTTCGCCCCAAAAGTACACAGTTCGGTAATTTTCCTTCTGAATCCTTTAGTCAGCGTTCAAAACAGTTTGCAAGCCAATGTGTTTTCGCCTCTTATATCCTTTTTGATGAAGCACCTTTCGTACTTAAATAAGTTTTTCTGGAAATACCGCTGGCGAATTTTGCTGGGTACCCTTTTCGTTTTGCTCAAAAACTATTTTGCGGTGTGGCAGCCCAAAGTTATCGGTGATGCACTGAATACTGTGGTGCGTGAAGTGGCAGCCTACAAAGCCAAGGGCGGCATTTCCGCACACCCGGAAGCTATGGGAGAACTCGGCGGCCAGATTGCCTGGTTCGGCGCCGGTTTAATTGCACTAGCACTGATGATGGGTGTTGCAATGTTTTTTATGCGCCAAACCATCATCGTCGTGAGTCGCCTTATTGAGTACGATATGCGCAAGGAAATATTTGCGCACTATTTATCACTCGACCTGGCTTTTTACAAACGAAATGCTACGGGCGACCTCATGTCGCGCATTTCAGAGGATGTGTCAAAGGTGCGCATGTTTTTGGGCCCTACCATTTTGTATGGCCTGGATTTGGTTTTTCTGTTTGTGCTTGCCATTTCTTCTATGCTCCGCGTGAGTGTCGAACTGACACTCTGGTCTTTGTTGCCCTTGCCGTTTTTGAGTCTTTCAATTTACTGGGTGAGCACCTTGATTAACCGACGTTCTGAAAAAATTCAGCAGCAACTTGCCACCCTTACCAGTACCACGCAGGAAGTTTACAGTGGCATCCGTGTCGTAAAAAGTTATGTTCAAGAATGGGCAATGGGCCGCTGGTTTGCCGCCCAAAGCGAAGAATACCGCAAAAAGTCATTAGAATTGATCAGAATTGACGCCTTCTTTTTTCCTTTGATGGCTTTATTGATAGGTATCAGCACAATTATTACGGTATATGTGGGCGGGTTACAAGTGGTCGCTGGAAAAATAAATCCGGGCAACATCGCCGAGTTTGTAATTTACATTAATATGCTCACATGGCCGGTTACTGCAATCGGCTGGATCGCTTCGTTGACCCAACAATCAGCGGCTTCGCAAAAAAGGATCAATGAGTTTTTGGATACTACGCCAACCATCACCAACCCTTCCGTTTCAGGGAAGGGAACTGAGCTAGGGGAAAGCATTCCGTTGGCTGAAGGGCCGGAACTTCGGCTTCAGGGCCATATCCAATTCCAAAACGTTTCCTTCAGCTATCCAGATACTGGGATTAAAGCCTTGGAAAACGTGTCATTTGAATTGTTGCCTGGCCAAAAAATGGCCATCGTTGGCCGTATAGGGAGTGGAAAAACAACTATTGCCGATTTGCTGGTTCGGATGTATGACGTAGATGAGGGCCAGATTCTGATCGATGGAAAAGATATCCGAGCGCATGATTTAGCACAATTGCGACAGCGAATTGGTTATGTCCCACAAGACATGTTTCTATTTTCTGACACGGTCTTAAAGAATATCGCCTTTGGCAAAGATGGCATCAGCCAAGAAGCTGCAGAGCATTTTGCCAAAAGCGCCTCCGTGCACGATGAAATTGTTGGCCTCCCGGACGGCTATGAAACCATGGTCGGTGAGCGTGGCGTAAGCCTTTCCGGCGGACAAAAACAGCGCGTGTGCATAGCCAGGGCATTTGCCAAATCACCGGATGTGCTGCTGCTTGACGACTGCCTTTCTGCGGTGGACACGAACACAGAAAGCCGAATTCTTGGCTACCTGTCTGGTGCTTTAGTAGACAAAACGGCGATCATTATCACCCACCGCATTTATCAAATGCTCCAGTTTGACAAGATCATTGTGCTGGACGAACACCGCGTCGCCGAGTCCGGTACGCATGAGGAATTAGTGGCTCTGGGCGGCTATTACACTGAAATGTATGAGCGACAGTTAGTAGGCGAGGATGCAGAGGCATAGGAACGTGTCGCAAATAACCTTCCTAAGAAAATATTACTTCTTCTTTTTGGGTTCTTTTTTAGCTTTCTCCTCCTGAACCCGCTGCTGTTCTTTCATCGCTTGATCGAGCCTTGCCCGGAAGCCGCTTGTCTTTTTGGGCTTTGCCCTGTTGATTTCAAGCTGCGCTTTTATTTTTTCTTTATCAATCAGGAACTCCTTCGTTACCAGCGTTTGGCCGATGTTCAGGATATTACTGAAGCAGAGGTAAAGTGTAAGACCTGAAGCAAAGTTGTTGAAGAAGAACATAAAGAACACTGGCATGGTGTACTGCATGTATTTCATCACCTTCATCTGGTCGTTGTTCTGCATGGAGGAAGCGTCCATTTGCTTCATCGAATACCAGGTATACCAAAGCGTAGTGACCACCCAAATGAGGGTAAACAAGCTGATGTGAGCTCCCGCACCAAAAGGCAAATCAAACGGCAGGTGTAAGATGCTATCGTAACTAGACAAGTCTGTAGCCCAGAGGAAACTCTGTTGTCTGAACTCAATACTGGCTGGGAAGAACCGATAAAGCGCGAACCAAATGGGCATTTGCAGAAAGATGGGCAAACAGCCGCCGAGCGGGTTCACACCATATTCACTGTACAATTTCATGGTTTCTACACTCATCGCCTGCTGATCCTCGCCATGCTTCTTTTTCAGCTCTTCCAGGCGTGGCTTGAGTGCCGCCATTTTGGATTGACTGAGTACCATGCGGTAGGTAAGCGGGTACACAATGAGCTTTACAAGCAGGGTAAGCATCAGGATGACGATACCTTGATTGCCGATAAACCGTGAAAGCAGATCCATCATCGGGTGGATAAACCAGCGGTTTATAGCCCCAAAAATACTTGCGCCAAACGGGATAATATCTTGAAGCGACACCCCAAAGTCTTGTAAACGATTGAATTCGTTGGGACCTGAATATATGGCCATATTCGCAGCACCATTTTCAAAGGGCACTACAACTGAGGTTTTCAAAATTTTCAGATTAGAGTCAGTATCTCCTAAAACCCTGATCTCTCCAGTAAAGTCGTGGAAAGAAAATCCCTGCGCAACGATACTGGTATTGAAAAACTGATTGGAGTGCGAAAACCATTCTACAGGTTTGTCGCCCAGGCTTTTGGTATCGTCGTTGCGGCAATCACAATAGTCCGTCTTGTTTAATGATTTGAAATAAATCGACGACATGGTGCGCTCATACGTCTGATTGCGCTCCAATTTATCTAGGTGGTTTTCCAGGTAAAAGCGCAATTCTTTCTTTGTAAACACATTTTCCAGGCCATTTGCGGCTATGCGATAATCCAGGCGGTAATCGTCAGGCGTAAGCGTGTAATTTTGCTCAAGGTAGCGGCCATTTCCTGCGTCAGCCCGAAAAGTGATGGTGTTGTCCTTTTTAGTCGGGGTAAAAAAGAGCTCGCTGGTTAGGACTTTTCCTGTCGCGGTACCTCCTACCGGGAGTTCGTATTCAAAGTGATTTTGATCATCTTCTAGCAGGTAGAGGGCACTTTTTACATCGTGCCCTGCTGTATCGGAAAGTACTTTTTCAAATTTTTTGAGAAAAACATCTTTAATCCGACCGCCCTTACTGCTGAAGGTGATGCGGACTAGATCATTTTCCAATACCTCAAATTGCTCTTGTCCCGTCGCTGCTGGTGCAAATGCGCCAAATTTTGCGGCAATCATTGCGTTTTGTTCTGTTTCAGTAGCACTGGTTTTTGTAGCAGCTTCGGCAGCACCCTCCTTTGCCAAGGCTTCAGCGGGCGAAGTTGGCGCCGTGGTTTGTGCCTGTTGCGCTGCAGTAGTTTGGGTAGTGGCGGGATCGCCCTCCTTCGTCGAGGCTTCGGCGGGTGAAGGCGGCGCCGAATATTGCATCCACAAAAACAACAACAAAAATATCAGCCCCATGCCGATGTAAGTACTTAATTGACTCTGTTTCTCTTCCATTATTAGTTCTTTTCAAAAAGCTCGCAAAAGTATGTCAAATCCCACCGCAAAAATAATAAAGCTCGAAGATTGTCCCGATTGGCTCGACCGAATGCTGGTAAAGGCCCATTAGACTTGTTGCGGTGGATGGCTTTGGCGGGTAAAAAGTCCTTTTTCCGAAAGCCTTCGTTAAATTTTTCGCCGAATATGCCCGATTTCGACTGCAAAATTTGCCTAGGCATTCGAAAAAATGACAAATTTCCCCACTCAAAGCCCTCCACCGCAACAAGTCTATTAATTTAAATGTAATTTCTGCTTTCACGAGCAAAATCCCATTTTCACCCTTCGGCCATATTGTTTCCAACTACTTTTGTCTTCGAAAAATCAGCCATTCTTATGCAAAAATTGCTCTTCGTCCTCTGCCTGCTCGGCCCGTTTTGGGGATTATCCCAAACCACCCTCCCCGAAGTCGATATCCCCATCACTTCTCGCAACTATTTTGAAATCTGTCAGCAACTCGATTCCTACTTCGCCACTGAATATGATGCGGAAAAGGAAGAAGCTGAATGCTTGGACAATCCGCTCGTAAAGTACCAACGCTGGAAATGGTGGTGGCGAGACCGCGTACAAGCAGATGGTTCTTTCCCAAATCTTCGAGCACAATGGCTTGATTATCAAAAACATTTTGCTGCTGCCGCCCAAAGTAGAGAGGAGCAACCGCTTTGGAAAAACGAAGGCCCATCCAAAAACCCCAACAGTGGATACTGGGGCATGGGTCGAACCAAGCACGTGGCTTTCCATCCGACGGATCCACTCACTTTCTTTGTTGGAACGCCCGATGGTGGCCTATGGAAAACCTCGGATGGTGCTGTAACCTGGACTCCATTGGGAGATGGTCTGCCCTATCTCCCGGTCAGTGTTATTCTCATCAACCCGCTGCATCCGGATACGATGTACATTTCGCTGGGCGACAAAGGTGGCTGGTGGAATTGGAATCTTGGGGTGTACAGAAGCACTGACGGTGGCATGACTTGGGTGCCAACAGGCTTAGATTGGGAACTTTCTGAGGAAAATGTGATCTACAACATGGTGATGTCACCCAATAACCCACAAGTGATTTTTGCCGCCAGCAACCGGGGTATCCGCCGTACAATAGATGGTGGCGACACTTGGAGCATAATTCGCGCGGGCGAATACACGGATATTAAATTCCGCCCCAATGATGATTCCACACTGTATGCTGCAGACCACAATTATTGGGGCACCAGCCAGGTAGTAAAAAGTATAGACGGCGGCGAAACCTGGATCAAAGTCTCTGATTTTCAAACCTCCAACAACGATCTGCGCCTGGCCGTTAGTCCGTTAATGACGGATTGGCTCGGCGTCCACTTCTCCAATGGAAAACGATTTCTGCTCTCCAAAGATGGCGGCCTGACTTACACGGATAATGCCGCTCCGGAAGATGATTGGGGTATTTTCAACTTTTCCGCTTCCGATTCTAATATCGTTTACCTGGCTGGTGTATCGGTGAGCCGATCCTTGGATCAAGGTACCACTTGGGAAAAAATTACCCACTGGTATAACGATGGGCAACATGACGAAGTCCATGCAGACGCACACGATTTTGTGCATAATCCGCACAATGCCAATGAACTCTGGTATTGTAACGACGGCGGACTTTATCGCTACGATGAGCCTACGCAAAATTGGACAGACCTCTCTAACGGTCTATCTATTGCTCAATTTTACAGAATTGCCGTGAGCGAAGCGGGTCAACTCAAAATTGCTGCTGGCTCTCAGGACAATTGTGGCTGGCTCCGAAACCCATTTGGCTGGCGGCACACCAATGGCGGCGACGCCATGTGTCAAATTATTGACCCGAATAATAGCAGTATTATGTTCACAGAATACTACGGTGGAAACGACATTTACCGCTCTATGAATGGTTTTCAAACCGATGTAAACATTGCAGACAACATCCCAGGCGAGCCTTCTGGAGATTGGGTCACACCGTTTATTCTAAATACACAAAACCCGCAGACCTTCATCGTAGCTTTTGAAGATGTGTTCCGATCTTATGATCGAGGTGATCATTTTCACAAAATAAGCGACAATCTAACTGGAAGTGCCGATGCTGATTTGCGAGATGTTGTTATGTCACAAAGCGATACTAATTTCATCGTTGCTACCCGGTCGAATCGGGTGTACAAAACCATCAATGGCGGCCAAAGCTGGACAAGTAAGCTGGTATCTACCACAGAAGACATCACCCGAATTGCCATCCATCCAAGCAATACGCAGCGCATGTGGGTGACCAAAAGTGGTTACACTGCAGGCAAAAAGGTATTTACAACTACCAATGGCTGGCTAACGGCACAAAACATTTCGGGCTCGCTCCCTAATGTACCCGCCAACTGCATCCTCTACGATTCCACCACCAATTATTTAATCCTAGGCACCGACATTGGAGTATTTTATACCGATGCCGATCAGATTGACTGGAAGCCCTACGGCATTGGCATGCCCGCAGTGTACGTTTTGGATTTAAAAATCCGGCAAGCCACCCGCAAACTGTATGCTGGCACGCATGGACGCGGCGTTTATTCTGTGGATTTGGAAACCTTGGTCGGGACGGATGCCCCCGCTGCGGACCAGCTACAAGCCCGCATTTTCCCAAACCCAACCCATAATGTGTTACTGTTCAAATCCGAGTCCGAACCGGTTTTTGAAGGAAAAATCGAGCTGTTTGATGCCGTGGGGCGCAGGGTTCTAGTCAGAAAAGTCGCTAACCAACCGCTCAGTGATATAGTGTTGGATGTGGCAGCGTTGCCAGTTGGGCTTTATTTTCTGCAAGCGGTGAATAGACAAGGTCAAACGCTGATTCGGGAAAAAGTTGTGGTTCATTGAAACCGCACCTCCACAATCCGAAAACGATGTTTTTTACCCAATCTCAGCTTTCTAGGCGTATTCAAAAGCCACCCCGAACCAAAAGACACAACCGCAAGACTATATAGTTTTACGGCATCTATATCCTTGTCCTGATAACCGAATCGGCCGATGGTAGTGGCCAGTGCAAGCGTTCCGCCCAGCGAAAATGCTGCGCCGCCTATTATACGCCAAATGGGTTTTCGGCGCACTTTTATGCTTTGAATTTCGGGGAGTTTTACCGCAAAATTATCCAGCATCAGGGTGTTGGTTTCAGGTAATATGTCTGTGATAGTGCGCTGGTACCAGTAATTTTCCTCGCCCGCAAGCCGAAAGCGAAGTTCTTCGCCTACATAGTATTTGGTGGTTTGGGCGCGGTTAGCGCGCTCCAACAGGAGCATTTTTTGGCCAAAAGCGGAATGGGCTGAGAGTGAAAGAAAGAAGAGTAAATACTTGCGCATGGTGGATTTTTTGTGAAGTAACGTATTAAATTTGTTTTCGCGGCGATGGAGTAGGGTTGGAACACGGATGAAACGGATTACCCGGATTGATACAGATCTTTTAAAATCCGTTCAAATTCGGGCAATCCGTTTCATCCGTGTTCCATCCACCCCTACTTCTTCGGTGGTACAGGAATCTCCGCCCCATCCCAAAGCCGAATATCGGTAGCCAACAAGCGTCTGCGCTTATTCAGTTTTATTTTTTTGTCGGTAAGCAAGTAAGTGCCATACGCTGTTGAGGCTACCGACACCAGAAAAAGCGGCGCATAACCCCATTGTTTTTTAGCAACCGCAAGGGCCGTAGCAAATCCCAGTTGCGAGCCAAAAACCACCAGCTTTGGCGCAAATCGTTTCCATTGATTGGCTCTTTTCACCCGGATGGCTACAATATCCTCTACCTGCACGATGTTTTCACCCAACTTGACCGCATTGGATTCTGCAAGAATATCGGTGATTTTTCGAGTATACCAATAGTTTTCCCGCCCAGCCAGTCTGAAATGAAGGTCCTGGCCCACATAAAAACGGGTACTTCGAAGCTTACCAGTCTCTTCCAACAAGAGCATTTTTTGAGCTTTGATTGGTGGCAAGTAAGTCAATAAACAAAGCAGTATCACTGGTATTTGGCGCATAAAAAAGGACAACCCGGGTTTATGGGTTGTCCTCTCTATACGTTTACAAGCTTTAATTCGCCGCTTTTTATGCCGCTACTAATTCCCGGACTGGCAAAATAGTCTTCAACTTCTCTAACACAAAATCCACCTCAGTTCGGGTATTATAATGCGAAAAAGAGAATCGAATGCTCTTCCGCGCAGGATCAGCATGAATAGCCTCCAATACATGGCTGCCTTTTTCCGAGCCGCTTGAACAGGCCGAACCTCCCGAACAACTAATGCCCGCAATATCGAGACTTAGCAACAAGAGTTCATTTTTAGGATTGGGCGAAAACGACACATTTAGCACCGTATAAAGGCTGTCGCCATTGCAGTCGCCGTTGAATTGGATGTCGTCAAATTCCTTCATGAGCTTTTCTTTCAAGTAATTCCGCACATCACATATATGGGCCACGCGCTCGTCCATTTCTACAGTTGCAAGCTCTAATGCTTTAGCCAGACCAACAATGCCATACACGTTTTCAGTGCCGCCACGCATGTTTCGTTCTTGTGCCCCACCGTCGATGAAGGGTTTAATGGGTGAATCCGGGCTGATATAAATGAACCCGACGCCCTTGGGTCCGTGGAACTTGTGCGCGGCACCAGAAAGAAAATTAACAGGAGTTGTTTGTACATTGATCAGAAAGTGGCCAACGGTCTGCACGGTATCGGAGTGAAAAAAAGCCCCGTATTGACGGCACAAACCAGACACCTTACCCAAATCGATCATGGTGCCAATTTCATTGTTGGCGTGCATAAGTGACACCAGTGTTTTCTTGCTGCCAGATTCGGCCAATGCTGCTTCCAATGCTTGATAATCCGGTCTTCCAAGCGCATCTACGGGAAGCCACACTACTTCTACACCATTTACTTTATGCACTGTTTCAATGGCATGAGTACCGCAATGGTGCTCGGTTGGGCTGGAAATAATACGTTGTACGCCCAAATCGCGCACTGCACATTTGATGGCCATATTGTTACTTTCCGTGCCTCCGGAAGTAAAGAAAATCTCTCCAGTACTCGCCCCAATGCTCTGTGCTACTGCCTTTCTCGCCGATTCCAAAGCTGCGCGCACGCTTCGGCCTTCCGCATGAATGCTGGATGGGTTGCCGTATTGGCCACGCAAAATGGGCAACATCGCGTTGATGACTTCTTCGGAAATGGGGGTGGTGGCAGCGTTGTCGAAATAGACTCTTTGCATTTTTTTTGTATTGAAATATTTCTTTCTGTTAGGAGCGCGGCATCAATAACTTAGTCATTTTAGATCAACCATTTTTTCATCAGACAACCCTATTTTTCTGCGAATAGTGGGGCTATTTAAAGAAAAATAGCGGCCGTATGATGGAACAAAGGGTTGACCTAAAATGACTAAGTTATTGGTGCCGCGTTCCTTATTGCAAGCGCCCGGTAATCGCATCCCATTTTGGGGCTAGAAACCTAGGGTAGTTCGAAGCGTTTTGGAACAAAAAATGATTTTTATACAGAAAATAAAAATCATTGGGCTCAGGGCTTTTGTATTTCTAGGAAAAACCCGTTTCTTTGCACCCGCTTTCACCAACAAGGTTTCCTGGCCGAGCGGTTAGGCACAGCTCTGCAAAAGCTGCTACAGCGGTTCGAATCCGCTGGAAACCTCCAAAAAAACACGGCTAATTTTCTGACATTCAGAGAGTTAGCTGTTTTTTTTTGTAAAT
>JBBQLD010000128.1:0-10440 GCA_038327555.1 Chitinophagales bacterium | reverse complement strand
AGATAGCCTGACCACTAAATATATGACGGGCGAAATGTCCATCAAAACGCCTTCATCACGACGCCCAGCCAAAGAATTTTTGACCCTAAAAGGTGCAAGACAACATAACCTCAAGAACATAGACGTACGCATTCCGCTCCACTGCCTAACCGTGGTGAGCGGCGTTAGCGGCAGCGGTAAAACCACGCTGGTACGCGACATCTTATACCCTGCACTTTCCCAGCATTTGCCCGAAAGCGCAGGAAAACAACCCGGCTTATTTGATGCTATAGAAGGCAGCGTAAAAAAAGTGACCCGGGTGGAGTTTATCAATCAAAGTCCTATCGGGAAAAGCAGTCGGTCAAACCCGGTGACTTACGTCAAAGCCTACGACTATATCCGCGAACTTTTTGCCAAACAACAGCTCTCCAAAATTCGCGGTTTCCAACCCAAACACTTCAGTTTTAACGTAGAAGGTGGCCGATGCGAAACCTGCAAAGGCGAAGGCGAACAGATTGTAGAAATGCAATTCCTGGCCGATGTGCACCTCGAATGCGAGGAATGCAAAGGCCGCAGATTCCGTCAGGAAGTACTCGAAGTGCAGTACAAAGGCAAGAGTATTTTTGATGTATTGAACCTGAGCATCGAGGAAGCTCTGGAGTTTTTTAAAGGCCAAAAAGACATCACCGATCGCATACAGCCGCTGTTTGATGTGGGCTTGGGCTATGTCCATCTCGGTCAATCGAGTAGCACGCTTTCCGGCGGCGAGGCGCAACGGGTAAAACTCGGTTCCTTTCTGATTCGGGAAAATTCTGGCGGCCACATCTTCTTCATCTTCGACGAGCCTACAACGGGGCTTCACTTTCACGACATTCAAAAACTCCTGACGGCAATCAATGCACTGGTGGAAAAAGGCCACAGTGTGCTGGTGGTTGAGCATAATATGGAGGTCATAAAATCAGCAGATTGGGTGATTGACCTTGGCCCGGAAGGCGGAAAGGAAGGCGGGGCCTTGGTTTTTGAGGGGACGCCAGAGGGGTTGGTGGGCGTGGAGGGTAGTTATACTGGGGAGTATTTGAAAGAGAAACTTACATCGTAATCTCAGCACTACAAAAGCGAGAGTCATGGAATCGGTGTGCATGAATTGGGTATTCCACCCTGCATCGTGTTTTACCCGCAACACAACCAACTTTTTTTAAGCACTGATGCCAAGCCGCCGCGCTGGGGTCTTCACGGGTAGGGCCGGGAATACCCCAGCGGGGCGGAAAAAACTTACTTCCCCAAAGAAATTAAATTAGCAAACAAGCGATAAGCCCCAGGTACGCCCGCTGGCAATTCCCGAAAAAACGACAACCCAGTATAGACGTAATGCCCTTTCCCGTATTGCGCTACCAGCAGCGAGCCGTCGGCGGCTTTTTCCCCAGGGTCGTTGGCGGAGAGCGGAGCTTGGAATGCCGCGTCCCATTCTCCCGGGAAATAGAGTCCGCGCTCTTGTACCCATCCTTCAAAGTCTTTGGCAGTCAGTTTGTTGGGCGAATTGAGCACCGGATTTTCGGGTAGGAGAAAACGTATTTCAGCCGTTTCATCCGTCACGCGAGTCCGGGAGAGTTTAAGCGGGAAGGGTGCGATTTGATCCACCACCAGATCTCCTGTTGTATTGTACTGCACCACGAGGGTTCCGCCATTTTGTACGTATTCGAAGAGTTTGGCCTGATGTAATTTTAAGCCGTCTTTGGTGTTGTAGGCCCGAATTCCAACCACAATGGCATCCAATTGGCTGAGTGTGTTCAACTCCATGTCCTTGGCTTCCAGCACTTTCACGGTGCAGCCCATTTGCCGCAAAGCAGTGGGAATATCATCGCCAGCCCCCATGTAGTAGCCAATGTTTTTGGCTTTTGTCTTCAAATCGAGCCTTGCTGCGTGTGCTGTGGCGGGCTGCAAAACGCTTTGTTGTGGAATATGATCATATTTAATATTGACGAGGCGATAGCGAAATTGCAGAGCAGGGTCTTTTACACTTGTTCGGAGGTCAACATCTGCTAACATCACAGCTTCTTCCGGGCCAAAATTTTTGAGTTCCAGGTCAAAATCGAAAAGTTGCTCTTCTCCTTTTTTGAGATTTTTAAAATACTGAATACCCGGGGTACAATTCCAGCCTTGAGGAAGCACAATATCAACCATGCCAGTAACGCTGTCGCGCAAAGCCTTCACACGCAACGTCACCCTTTCTTTGGTGTTCTTAAATATGTATGACGGTTCCGTAAATTCAACTACCACAGGCGGCAGGATCTCAAAGGGCCGCCAGACTTCACCAACAGCGGGTTCGCCAGTCTTCCAAGCCACTTCCGTTTCATATTCAATCGGGATTCCGTTTACAGTGAGGCTCCAGCGAACAATGGCGTATCTGGGCGTTTCAGGAAGAACTCTTAGGTTTTGATCTTCAACGGAATACATACCCATAGTGGCGGGTTTTTGCAACCAGTATGGCGCGGTGAACGGGGTGTTTTTGGCAATCCGAACGGTCTTTTCCAACACCCACCCCTTGTTGTTTACAAGCGGAGTGCTAGGCATGGAATCCCAAAGCGCGGGACGAATTTCTACCCCGGAAAGCACCACTCCAGCCCCTGAGAGGAGGGAACGACTAATGGCCTCCATTCTGATCTTAACCGCATCACCGGACGTAGCGACCGGATCATTGGCCGTAGCTTCCAAATATAAACCGAGGCAACCCTGAATTACGATTTTGATCTCCGCAAGTTTGCGCTGTTTCCAATAACTATCCGGAAGTGATTTAATCATTTGCATTGCCGTGAGCAGATCGGGAACACTAGCGGAGGGATTGTCTGAACGATACTCGAGGTCAACCTGTGCGAGGATTTTACCGACGGGCTCGCCGCCTTCCACCCGAGTCCAAGTCGTGTTGATGCCTTCAAAAATATCCTGCGTTGCCGGGCGATCGCCTTTCACAAAGTCCAGATAGTCAATACTTTCTCCTCTGGCACCCAAAGAGCCAAAGCCCTGACAACGGTGCATGGAACGGCTTTCTGCTGCCACCTCATTGTTGCTTTTCCCCTTCAAAGGCAAGTAAACGCCGAGATCAATCGGCCAAAGTGTAGACTTGTCCACCTTAGCGAAAGCCTCTTGCCCGCCATAAAAAAACCAGGAGGTATTAAAAAACTGTCGCCGCGCCTGCCAGGGCTGCGTCAGGCTCAGTTGGTCTGGATAAATTTCAGGTTTGCCAGCCAGATCAAAAGCCTCCACCGAAAGCATCGCCGAAGCCGTGTGGTGGCCATGCGTGTCGTATTTTTTATCGTGGTAAAAGCGGTTAATCACCACATCAGGCTTCACTTGTCGATAGGCCCAAACCACATCGGAAAGCACCGCGTCTTTGTCCCAAAAGCGCAAGGTTTCCTCCGGATTTTTTGAAAATCCGAAGTCGTTGGCGCGGCTGAACATCTGTTTGCCGCCGTCTACCGAGCGGGCCATGAGGAGTTCCTGGGTGCGCAAAACACCCAGCAATTCTCGGATTTCGGGACCGATCAGATTCTGGCCGCCATCGCCTCGAGTGAGGGAAAGATACGTGACATCGTAAAGCTTGGCGTTGCGCAAGTAGCTGATCATGCGCGTATTTTCATCGTCGGGGTGGGCTGCTACATAAAGTATAGTACCCAGCACGTTGAGTTTTTTAATGGCCTGGTGGAGGTCTGCGGCGTTGGGCTTAGCGGGTTTTTGAGCCATCGCTAGCAGGGGCAAAAGGATCACGAGGCAAAGCGCCAAGGCTTGGCGGTAATTATTTTTCATACGAGTGCGGGAAAAATTGAGCGGCTAAGGTAAAAAGCCAAGAACGTTTTTGTGGGGTTTTGGTTTTAATGGGTTGCTGAATAACAACTTGTTACTTTCATGTGATTTTTAAGCAAAAAAATTGCCGAACGGTAAAAAACACCGCTCGGCAATTGATCTATTTGATTTCCACTTTTACTTACTTAATCACTCGAATCTTCATTTTAACGTCCTTCAGTGGGCGGTCGCCAGGGGCTTTTTCTACTGCAGCGATTTTGTCAATCACATCCAAACCCTTGATTACACGGCCAAACACGGTATATTCCTGGTCAAGTTGTGGAGTGCCTCCCTCAGCGAGGTAAGACGCGCGTTGTTCGGGGGTATAATGGAAGCGGCGCGAGGTCTCCATTTGCGTTAGCATTTGCTCGTTCACCGGGCTGCCTTGCACGATATAAAACTGTGATCCTGAGGATTTTTTCTCCGGGTTGCTGGTGCGAGCTGCTGCCAAGGCACCTTTGAGGTGACAAAGCGAATCTACGAATTCAGCGGGGATTTGATAGCTTGGGCCACCCATTCCGAGGGATTTTCCAGCAGGGGCGTTCCGTGAATCCGGGTCTCCGCCTTGGATCATAAATCCGCTAATTATTCGGTGAAAAAGCAGGTCGTTGAAATAACCTTCTTCGGCTAGTTTGATAAAATTATCGCGGTGTTTGGGGGTGCCATTATACAGTTCAGCGGTCATGGTGCCGAAATTAGTTTCGATTTCGACGAGGCAACGTTCAGGGGCAGTAACTTGTACCATTTGTTTGAACGTGGTGACCTTTTTGCCTTTTGTGGCTTTTAAGGTAACCGTGTAATTACCTGAATGACCGTATCGGTGCATTGGGCTGGCTTCAACAGAGGTGCTTCCGTCACCAAAATCCCAAGCGTAGCTGATCGGCTTTTTCGCGACCGGAGTAGTATTGGTAAAGGTGATTTCGGCTGGAGCTACAAACTTTTGAACTGGCACGGTGAATTTAGCCTGCGCATTTGCAGCAAGCGTGGAGAGCAAAAAGAGGTTAAGAATCAGTAGTTTTTTCATGTTTTTGAAAAATGTTATTGAAGGTATTTGGATTTACCCGCCGAAGCCTTAGCGTAAGAGGGGTTATGCTAGTGGCAGGGGCAAAGATGGGGAATTATCACATCTCAAAGCGGCCCTACTTTGTTACTAAAAGCAAAACGATCATTCCTTTAATAATTGTTTTGTTCGCAACAGTACTCTGAATCTTTCCTGTTCTGTTTCATTTTGAAAACCCGATTTTAGGAGCGGGGTAGCCATGAAAGAACTTTGATAAAGCAGAAAAAAATCGCGGGCCTCCTCCGCCTTTTGAATGGCATTCCATTGTGTAACAGCCTCAGTGACATGGGTGGTTAGCCCTATATTTTCCTCCGTAAAAGTATATCGGATGGGATGTTGCAAGATCGGGTATTTTGCAAAATTGCGTCGGGACAGCCACCGAAAAATCACCCACCAGATCCCCAAAAAGAGTGGAACCCAAATCAAGGTATTGACAATCTTACCCACACCCACTCCGCCAAAATAGAAGGTTGTACCCAGCCAAACCGCGACGATAAATAGAACTATCCATTTGATCCAGCCGGTTTTAAGGTAACGAACCATGATATACAGCTGCGCTTTGCTGAAAGATTCGGATGTAAAAGTAAATTCTACTTGAATAGGCTCCATTATCGCTGATTTTTGCAAGCCCTAAGGTATGGTATCCTTATTTCTTGATTGCTATCCGATTTTGCATATATTTGTAGGAGAGCTGTTTCGGTCACTCCCCCTACCTTCGGCTAAACCTTTGAACCTTAACCAAATGAGCAAAAATCAAGACTACGACAAGATTATCCGCGAAAGCGTGGAACGTGTCATTCCGACGATCATTGAGAAACTTTGCGGGCTTCATCCGAGCGAACTGCTGGATTTGCCTACTAGTTTTCAACGAACCCGTGAACGGCGTCCCGATTTTTTGAAAAAAGCCGTGGAGATCCAACAAGAGTACATCATCCAAATTGAGTTCCAGACCAATAGCGACCGCAAAATGGTAACTCGAATGCTCGACCACTATTCGATGCTACTCAATCAATATGGGCTTACAGTGCGTCAGTTTGTCATTTTTATCGGGAATGGCAAACCAAACATGCCCACAACATTACAGCACCCCGAACTTCAATTTCGTTATCGGTTAATCAATCTGCGTCATATTGATTGTAATGTCTTTGTACATTCTTCAAAACCTGAAGAAATCATATTGGGTATACTGGCTGATTTCAAAGGGCAAAATTCGGTGACCGTAATACAATCCATTCTCAGCAACCTGAGCAAGAACGTCCGCAACACCAGAAGCTTGCGCAAGTACCTCACACAGTTGGAAATCCTGTCTAAACTCCGTAATTTGCAGCCCCAAACCATACAACAAATAGAAGCTATGCCAATCACTTATGACATCACCACTGATATACGCTACCAACAAGGTATTGAACAAGGCATTGAACAAGGCATTGAACAAGGCATTGAACAAGGCATTGAACAAGGTATCAGTTTTCAGACACGGAAAACAGTAGAAAAAATGCTTGCAGACAGCAGATTTTCACTCCGCGAAATTGCAGAAATAGCTGAAGTTTCGATTGACTACGTCATCAAAGTCCAAAATGAACTGACGGACAAAGATTTGAAGGGCAAAAAATAACACATGACCAATTTCACCCGTCGCACACTACCCAACGGCCTTCGGGTCTTGGTTCATGAAGATCATTCCACACCATTGGTGGCTGTTAACGTCAGCTATTACGTCGGTTCGCGTGACGAACACCCCGAAAAAACAGGCTTTGCCCATCTTTTTGAGCACCTTATGTTTGCCGGAAGCAAAAACGCGCCTGATTTCGACGACCCACTCCAGCGCGCAGGCGGCGAAAACAATGCCTATACCACCAACGATTACACCACATTTTACGAAATTGTCCCCGCGGAAAACCTAGAAACTGCACTCTGGCTAGAAAGTGATCGGATGCTGGCACTTAGCATCAACAAAAGATCACTCGATGTGCAACGCAAGGTGGTGGTCGAAGAATTCAAAGAAACCTGCCTCAATGAACCTTATGGCGACTCTTGGCATCACCTGTCGGAACTCATGTTCCAGCACCACCCATACCGCTGGCCGGTTATTGGCTTGGCTCCAGACCATGTCGAAAACGCCACGATCGATGACGTGCGCTCCTTTTATAAATCTTGGTACAATCCCGCAAATGCCGTCCTTGCTATTGCCGGAAAAGTAAATATTGAAGAAGCGCTTGATCTTGCCGAAAAATGGTTTGGCAATATCCCATCCATCCAAGCACCTGTGCGCCAATTGGTTGCAGAACCCCCGCAAACTGCAGCTGTCCGCAAGGTCGTAACGGCCAACGTACCCGTGCCTGCCGTATTCCTCGCTTTTAGAACCCCTGCTCGAATTGACAAAGAATTTTACGCTGTGGATTTACTAAGTGATGTGCTAGCACTCGGGCCTTCTTCCCGGCTCTACCGCCGATTGTTGAAAGAGCAGGCGATCTTCTCCTCCATTGATGCTTATGTAACGGCCAATGTCGATCCCGGACTCCTTGTCGTAGAAGGCCGGCCCGCTGATGGGGTTTCGGTAGACGATGCTTTGGCTGCGATATGGAGGGAATTAGAACAGTTGAAAAGCGAAGCGATAGAAGAGCGCGAATTGGTAAAAATCCAGCACCGCTTTGAAAGCACACTCGTTTTTTCGGAAACCAGCGTATTGAACAAGGCTCAAAACATGGCATTCTATGAACTGCTGGATCGCGCCGAACTGATGAATGAGGAGACCGATATCTATCTGCGTGTCACGCCAGCAGAGATGCTCCAAACGGCGAAGGAGATTTTCAGACTGGAGAACTCGGCCACATTAATTTATTTGCCAGAACTGGCTTAGTTTCAATTTTGCGATAATAGGGGCTCTAGTTTTGTGCCTGTAATAGTTTGGATGTCAATTGGTTACCGTTTTGAAATGATTTATGACCACTTTATTCAGTGGATACGGCACTGGCCATTCAGATCAATGAAAATCTGCTGCTCTTTTTCGGATAGAGCCGCCGCTAACATAGCGAACACTCCCCATTACCATGAATGCATGGGGGTCGATTTTTTCCACCCTATGTTGCAACCGAGCAATTTCTAAGCGCGTAACCACCGAGAAAATAATTTCTGTCTGAATGGATTCTCCGCGCTTCCCATGCCCGCTTCGGCCTGCATAGACCGTCACACCAGAATGTAATTCTTTCGTGATAAATTGGCGGATCTCGTCGTAATGCGATGAAATAATCGTCACGCCTACATATTCTTCTACCCCCTCAATAAT
Source organism: Chitinophagales bacterium (assembly GCA_038327555.1). Taxonomy (GTDB): domain Bacteria; phylum Bacteroidota; class Bacteroidia; order Chitinophagales; family Saprospiraceae; genus M3007. The sequence goes on along the minus strand of JBBQLD010000128.1, from coordinate 2,278 downwards.
AAAATCTATAGTTTTAGAGGCTGCCAGATAGGTCAAGACTGCGTACATCGCGGTTTCATAGCCAAGCAGATAAGCCGCGACCGAAAAAATGACAATATTGAAGAGTAGTATAACATCGCCTACTGTAAGGCTAGTTCTTCGGCTTACATAAATGGCCAGCACTTCGGTACCATCCAGTACAGCCCCACCTCTAATCGCCAAACCGATTCCAGAACCTAGGAAAAAACCGCCAAATGTTGCTATCAACAGTTTGTCAGTAGTGATAATCGGATAGGGAATAGCTACCACCGCAATGGCCAAACCAGCAATGGCCAGCATACTTTTTATAGCAAACGAAGACCCCAACTGTTTGTAGGCCAATAACATAAATGGGATGTTGATCAATACGATCAAAAGCGAAAGTGAGTAGCCACTGGTCGCAGACACCAGCAGCGAAATACCCGTCACGCCCCCATCAATAAAATGGCTGGGCAGCAGGAAACTTTTCAGCCCCAAACCGGCAATAACGACGCCCGTTCCAACAATCAACGTATCCGTCAAGCACTGCCGAAGGGTTACCACTGCTAAGAGAAATGCCTTGGCAACCCGATAGCGGCTCACCGCCTCCGGGCTGCAATCAAGTTCTTGGGAGAGGTTTTTTTGTAAAATTTGTTGGACAAACTTAATCATTTTTAAAAATCAATTTTAGTACCCTTGAAATAACACCCTATTAATTTTTCAATCCAAAAAACCACACCAAAGCGGCTATTCGGACAAGAATGGTCAAAATCAAGATCGCTTTGCCCCTGTTCCTGGTTTTTAAATCAAAGGTGTAAAACTTATTCCCATTGGGGTCAATGGTTACATCTTGCCAGTAATAATACGCCATTCCAACGCAAATGATGGTTGGTATTATCCATCCGATTATGTTCGGTGCTTGACTCGAGCAGATATTTGGCAATAACCATCGTATCGAAATTCCATTCATCGGGCTTGCCAATGACGTCCACCTTGGGAACAAAGGCCAAGGCCTCACCAACAATGATTGTGTCCACCAATTGTTTGGGCACTTTCACCTCATGCAGGATACGGTGATTAGTGTAAATTTGGTGCCACTAATGACTAAAAACTCTATTTTATCGCTCGATACACCACACTTTGCAAGCGCGGTCGAAAATCTCCATTCATCAACTTGTTATTTTCCATAGTTGGATAGGTTCGGTTTGACAAGAAGATGAAAATCAAGTTTCTGTCCGGATCTGCCCAGGCGCAAATACCTGTGAAGCCAAGGTGGCCAAAAGTGTTCTTACCAGCCAACGCACTCATATTTGCAGTCTCTTTTGAGTCTAATTCTTTCATATCTAACCCAATACCGCGGCGAGTACTGGCCAAATACCGTGTGGTAAATTGTCGCACAGTTTCGGGCTGAAGATACTGCCTCAAACCATACGAACCACCATTGAGCAACATTTGAAAAATCTTGGCGAGATCATTGGCGTTCGAGAACAGACCTGCATGTCCGGCTACTCCACCGAGCATCGCCGCGCCCATGTCGTGAACGTAGCCTTGCAGCCTTTGATGGCGGAAATAGCCGTCTTCTTCCGTGGGAACACAGCGTAATGTAAGGCCTTTTTTCCAAGGGTTGTAAGTCGTGGTGGCGAGGCCCAAGGGACGGTAGAATTCACGGTCTGCAAATACATCCAGCGATGAGTTACTGAGGTTATTCACGGCACGGGCACAGAGGTAGAAATCCAGATCTGAATACTTGTAATTTTTATTTCCAGTGACCGGGGAGTTAAAAATCTGCTGCCAAACCGTGTCCGACCAAGCATTTTCCATAAACAAATCCTTCGCCACCGAAACTTCAAACCCGGGCTGAGCAGCACTCAAGTAAATTTTGGACGAGGGCATTTTTTCCACCGTCAGAGTTTGTTGATAAAACGGAATCCAGGCCTGCAAACCCGCATGGTGCGACATAATCTCACGCACGGTCAGGTCTTTTTTATTGGTTGTTTTCAATTCAGGAACATAAGTGCTCATCGGTGCATCAAGCGAAACCAGCTTGTTTTCAAGCAATTTCATCATAGAAATAGTAGTTGCAGCAACTTTCGTCACAGAAGCTAAATCGTAAATAGTCTCGTTCGAAACCGCCTGCGTTTGGTCGTAGGTGTAATGACCGTAGGATTTTTGCCACACTATTTTGTGGTCTTTTGCGACGAGGATTTGGCAGCCCGGAGCAGCGCCAGTGTCTACCATTTCTGACACAATACCATCCATTAAAGCGAGAGTATCGGTGCTC
>JBBQLD010000127.1:0-10472 GCA_038327555.1 Chitinophagales bacterium | reverse complement strand
GAACTGCCTGCATCCAGGGAGCCAACCACCTTGGTTTGGTTTGGACCAGCGATCCACTCTTCCAAATCATCCTCCGCTGCAGCGATTTGAGTGCTGAAGTTTAGGGCAGGGATAAATTCAATAATCAACTTTGGTGCGCCTAAAGGCATGCCATCAAAAGACTCTGCCTCGCGCAATCCTGAACCGCTGAGTAAAAATGCCATCGCGTTACCAGATGTCCATCCGGAGCGATTTACCAACTGTTGTACCAAGACGGCAATGTCAGCAGAACTCTGATCCGAACCGTTTTGGCCAATCGCATTCCAGCTACCTGGAAGAATTCCCCAAAAAATAGAATCAGTCAGGGTAGGGCGAGCAGAAATGTTAAATGGAATTTGATCATTGAAAGTCAACGGATTGTCGTTGGCTTCTGCTTTGATCCAAATATTACATGGATCCGTGTTTTTGTTGGTATTGTCTACCTGAAATTGAAGGTATGCTCTGGTAATCAAAGCTCCTTTCGGGATCACAATATCATTAAAACGGATACCCACCAATTGAGGATCAACATTGTTGGCTGCTTCCGTACCCAATTCCAGGTCAGAGCTTCCAACGTCGAGAGAACCGACCAATTTGGTTTGATTTGGGCCGGCAATCCACTCTTCCAAATCGTCGGAAGCAGTATTGACCTGCACGGTAATGGTTTGCTGGGCAAATGCTGTAAAGGCAAATAAGCTCAGCAGCATTTGTAATAAAAATTTGTTCATTTTACAAGAATGCTGGTTTAGTGAAAGAAAGTCATTCAGCCAGCAAACCTAGGCCAAGCCCACCCCGACAGGCGTAAAGCCAATATTAATTTAAGACTATCTAATTGTTTACACCTGACTATCAGTTTGTTATTTCAAGCTATGTAAAGTTATAGTATTTTTAGTGTTATCAATAGGTGTGTTTGCTTAAATTGCTATGGGTTTTGTATTTTAATTAGAATTAAATATCTATTGCTTATAGGTTAATACAGTATTAATTTTAGGGTTATTTAGGACCTGTGTTTGCATTTGAATCGACTTTTTTCTGGAAAATGCAATGGAGGTACTCCGCGCAGTTGCTCACCGCATCGATGGTTGAAATGCTTTACCAAGAAAAGACACTGAATGTAACTGAAGGGTACTTTCTCTACCTGTTTATGATACCGGATTTTGAGGGGTAGCACAGGCATTGGCAGCGGTTGGCACTGAGTACGTAGTTTCTAGGCTGTTTTTTCATTTTTCTCCTTATCAAACAGGTCAATTCCATACTTCCTAATCTGATGGATTAAAGGCAAAATACTATGCCCTTTTTCTGTCAAGGAGTACTCCGTTTTGGGTGGTACAACCGGATATACTTCTCTGTGGACGTACCCATCAAATTCCAGTTCTCTCAATTGAGTCGTCAGCATTTTATCTAAAATGTGCAGGATTTTTCGCAGCTCACTGTACCGCAAAGTCTAATCTTTTAAGCGCCACAATATTGGCGTTTTCCACACGCCACCGATCTGTTCCATGACCAATTGAACCGGGTTGTAATACACTTTTCCTTTGTAAATAAAATCTTATATGTTTATGGCAGGCGACAGCGATGCGGCTAAAAAAGTGGCCCTTCAGCTTGCCCTTTTATTTATTGGGTCAGGCTGTCGGCTATCTTTTGGACATCTTCAATCGGTAATCCGGTTATCACACTCACAATCTCCACCGCGAATCCTTTCCTTAATGCCTCCTCTGCTCGGCTTCTCAACGCTTCATTTACCGCCGACGTAATTTCCATTTTCACCGTCTCCACAAAGCTCGCATCGCTCCGTTGCGCTTCCATATATTGGTTATACGCCTTTCGGTCAGCAGGATCTAATTTTAGAATGTCAAGTTTTTGACTCGCAGACTTTAAGCCCTTTGCGGTGAATTCGTCTTTGATTTCCGCTGTTTTTAGAAAGTATACCCACTCGTCCAACGTATCTTTGGCGACCTCGTTGAACCTATTTGTTTTTATAACATAGTATTCAGGGTACAAGTAGGATACTGCCGTTTTTTTGAATAGTTCTTTTTGTTTTTCAGATAGTTCCAGTTCATGGTTGCTGTGAATGCCGAAAAACGTGGTCGTGCCGTGGTAAACGTAGTCATCCCCTTGACCGAGGTCAAAATATACAATGTTGACGGAGTAAACTTTTTTGACCTGAGAATACGGCTGTCCTTCGGCAATATGTTCGACGATTACCTTTGAGGTGCCGTAAAGCATCCGCTGAAAGTAGTCGGCTTCCCGGGTATTCTGGATTTCGACGATCACCAACTCAGATTGTTTATTCTCTACTAGAATATCCACCCGATTGAACTTTTCGTCCTCGGTTTCTTTATTTCCTTCGCTTTCAAGGATTTGTTTTATTTTGAAATCCTCATAGAGCAACTCGGAAAGGAAGCCCTCCAAGATATCGAAGTTTGCTTTGTTTCGGAGCAGCCGCTTCATAGCCCAGTCGAATCATACTAGTTTTTTTGCCATTTTGCAAACAATTTGTAACAAAAGTACGAAAACTCATCCAGTTAAACTTAAAGAGCACACTAAATTTGACGCTGATGCATTTTTCGGGGAGCCGTACTTCGCTGTATTTTAGGACTTTTTTGTCGGCCCAACTAAGGTTGTACGTCGACTCCTCCTATATAAAACAGGGCAAGCATCTGCCATACCGATCATGGCAAGGATGGGCGGCCACACGATTTTTTGTCGCACACCCGTCAAATAGTTAATAATATTATTCGGTCTTCTCGATTAAAAATATTTTACAGCCCGAAAATACAAAGGTGTTGTTCTTTTGCAGGTTAAAAAATCTGCTTTTTAGGAACGTGTACAATACCAAGTTGTAATTTCTGCGCTTTTTAACCATACCGATTATGAGAAAAACGTTACACCTGTCTTTGGGGAAAGGCTTGCGTACCTATTTGTGGCTCACGCTAAGTCTCGCCTCCGCGCCAATTCTTGCACAACAATGTCCAAGCATCATAAATTGCCAGTTGGGTTCGCCCAATTTCTGTGATGAAAGTGCCAACGACCAATATCTTTGGAACGATGCGCCGTTTACCTACAGTCCCACGATTGGCGACAATGATCTGCATGAAGGGCCTATTGACCTGAATATCAAGTTAAAAGGTTGCAATGGCGGAGGACTATCCAGCATTTCATACACCCTTTACCTGGATTTAGATAATGACGAAGTGCTCGAAACAGTGCTCCGTAGCAATGATCCACCGCCTGCCGGGAAAGTACAGGCAAACAATTCTTTCAATCCAAATTTTTCAGGGGGTGATACGGTGCAATTCGATCGGCGATTGTTACCCGACTCGATGCTCTACCGATTCACTTTGGAGCTCGTTAATTCTGGTGACACGACTACTGGCTGGGTACGCTTCAATACCGCTGCTGAACCATTTAATTATGTGCCAGTGCTATTACCCGAGGGTCGCCACCGAATCGAATGGGTTGGCGTACAAGACGGTGTGCCGCGGTATTGCGACCGAAACTTCAGGGTCAGAGACTGTAAAAAACCCACGTTAAACTGTGCGCCGGTGGTGTCGGTGTATTTGGATGCCACGCAAATGGTCTCGCTTCACCTATCGCAGGTGCTTCAATCGGTTACGGATAATATTACCCCGGACAGCCAATTGTTGGTGGGTATACGGAGGCTTGGTTCTGGTATGGGCTTCCCGAACAACGCACAGGGCAACCCGCAGGATACGGCGATGTTTAATTGCCAAAACACTGAAAATCAGTTTATTGAACTTTGGGCTAAGGATAAAGCAGGGAATATTCAAAATTGTACCGCCTCCGTACTCGTGTATGATACTGTCGGGTTTTGCCCTTTTACCACCTTGCCCTCCATCTGTGCACACAATTATGCAGATGATGGCCTGATTCGTAATGTGGCCTTTTCGCTAGGCTGGAGTACGCCTAATCAGCCGATCAACAAGAGCCAACTGGAGGTCAGCACATTTGGCTGCTCCGAATTGTCGGCAATGCCTTCGGCCAATATCTTTACCCTTCGGGCCTCTAAAGATACCCTGCCGCGTAATGGCTTGACAACCTTCGATTTGGTTCTGATTTCCAAGCATATTCTTGCGGTGGAGCCCTTTGATGAGGGTTGGAAACTTACCGCGGCTGATGCTAATCGCAGTAACTCGGTAACAACATTCGATATCGTAGAGTTTCGCAAATTAATTCTCGGCCTGGTGGATAAACTGCCTAATGGTACGCCTTCTTGGCGCTTCTTTGTGGATACTTGCACCGTCTGGGGCAGTCCATTTTTTGGAAATTGTCCGACGGAATACACGCTGCCCTTGCAAGCCATAAGTTCTTTTCCACCCTATTTATCCTTTCACGGGGTGAAAATAGGTGATGTGAACGGCACTGCCTCAAATACAGACACCCTGCAAGGTCTGGCGGAATCCCGAGGCGATATCGCTTCGTTAACCTTGCCGGACCAACAAATACAGGCTGGACAAACGCTTGAAATCCCGCTTCGCGCAACCGAAGGCGGCGAATGGACTGGCCTCCAGTTTTCTTTAAATTTTGACCCTGAAATTATTGAAATAGAGGATGTTGTGTCCAGTGGAGCTTTAAATCTGGAAACTGCAAACTGGGCAAAACCACAGCCTGGCGTGTTAAACCTCAGTTGGTCAGAAGCTTTGCATACGGCTGTGCTGCCAGGGGATGCCTTATTGAGCTTACGGGTAAAAGCCCATTCAACACGGCGGATTTCTGAGGTTTTCAGCTTGTCAAAAGAGAAAAATATTCAGCCTGAAGCGTACGACGTGGCCGGTGTAAGTCACGTTATAAAACTGAATTTCTCCCAAAAGCCAAGCGATTCAGCAATCGGAAATGCCCAGGTGTTTGCCCCCATACCTAACCCGACCACGGGTTCAGCAAGATTGCCGCTGCGCTTGAATGCGCCAGAAATTGTTTCGCTTGAAATTAGTGATCTGGCAGGAAAAGTGCTTTGGCATAACGCTTCGGCTTTGGAGCCGGGTGCTCATTTCCTGGAGATTCCAGCGGCTGCTTTACCCCAATCAGGAGTGTATGTTTGGCGGGCTTTTGCCGGAAGTGTCGTGCAAAGCGGACGCTTGGTGCGACTTTAAGAACGTGATTCTTTTTTACCGCCGAAGCGCGAAGGGACAACATAGCCCTCCGCGCTTCGGCGTTTTTATTTGTAAGATGTACAAACCCGACACATTTTAGTTCAAATAGGTTAAATATTTCAGGTAATTGGCGTATAACTTGCAGCGCGATTTTAGTAACAAGTTAAAAGTAACAAGTTTCAAGTGGCAAGTTTCAAGTTTCAAGTGGGTAGCCAGCTTGAAACACTTCACTTGAAACTTTTAACTTTTAACTTGCCACTTGAAACTTTTAACTTGAAACTTTCAACTTGTTACTTTCAACTTTCTAATCTCATGAAAAAGTTTTTACTTCTATTTCTTGCCTTATCGCCTTGTTTTTCTAAAATGGCGGCGCAATGTGCACCGCAATTGATCAACTGCAATGAAGCGGTGCAGGCATGCGATTTGTCAAACAACAACCCACAGTATTGGAATGAATTGTATTGGTGGGACAACAGCATTGGAATCTATGATCTGGCAGAAACAAAGCTCGATCTGAATTTGGCGGTCAAAGACACTTGTTCGGGCAGCAGCCTTTCCGTTCGATGCTTACTTTTTCTCGACCTCGATGGAGATGGGCTTTTTGAAACAGTGGTAGACAGCGACAACCCGCCTGCTGCCGGCACAGTGAATTTTAACAATGCAAATAATCCAAATTATATCGGGGGGACGCCTCGAGTTTTTGATGAACGCGCTGTGCCTGCGAACCAAAAATGGCGTTTTGCACTAAAAACCACCGTTTTAGGCGATTCTTCCAATTTTAGTCTTCAATGGGTGAATGATGCGGCCCCTACTATTTTTGAACAACCCGAACTCGCGTATGGCACCCATAAAGTCCGTTGGATCGTGACCGATAATGCAGGCAATACAAAGACCTGTGAAAAGCTATTTACGGTTAAAGACTGCAAGGCTCCCACCGTAATTTGTCTTAATAGCTTGAGCGTCAACGTGATGACTACCGGGATGATTCAACTATGGGCCTCCGATTTCCTGCAATACACTGAAGACAATGTGACCCCTACTGGTCTGATTAAAATAGGAATTCGTAAAAGTGGAACTGGCACAGGATTTCCAGTTGATTCGAACGGAATCTCGGTGGCCAGCGTGACCTTTACCTGCGACGAACTTGCAGACCATGCAGTAGAACTTTGGGCCATTGACGTTCAGGGCAATGCGGATTACTGTGAAACTTCTGTCCTGATACAAGATAATTTAGGGTATTGTGGAGATTCGCTTTTTTTCCTACAAGTCTGTGCAACAAATGCATGCGGGGAGGTATCCGACGAAACGATCTTTCGCTTTGATTGGCAATCCCCGTTTTTTCCTCCCTTCAGTTATTTTGACCTGGGGGCATGCGGTACACTAACTCAGGTCATTCCGCTGAATACCAATGTGACCATTTCAGCTTCAAATGATGGCAACCCGCTCAATGGGGTTACTACTGGCGATATGGTGTTGATACAGCAATTTATTGATGGAATTACGCCCTTTAGTTCGCCCTATGCATGGATTGCCGCTGATGCAAACCGCGATAATCAGGTAGATTCCTTAGACGTCTTGGAGTGCAAAAAATTGATCTTGGGCATTTATACCGTATTGCCAAACAATACCTCTTGGCGTTTTGTGGATAAAAGTTATGTTTTCCCTTCGCCTAATCCACTTTCAGCGCCATTTCCGGAAACAATCACAGTGAATACCAGCAATTTACCCGTGGTACCCCCGGAATTCGTAGGGGTCAAAATTTGTGATATTAACTGTACGGAGCTGGTTGATTTCTATGATTTAACTCCGGAGCATCTACACCTAATCGGCACCCCAACACCCAACCCCACTAGCGAAGGAGCCATGCTGCCGCTTCAATTGGTCAGCACAGAAACGGTGCTTTTGGAGGTCATGGATTTCTCAGGGCGCCTGCTTTTCAGCAGCGAAACACACTTGCCAGAAGGGGCTGCTTTGCTGGAAATTCCGCCGTTGGCGATGCCTGAGGCAGGCGTTTATGTTTGGCGGTTGCGTGCTGGAGAAGTGGTGAAGGCCGGGAAAATGCTGCGCTTGTAAAGCATAAGCCATTGGCTAAGCTGTGGAAAGGGTCTATCTGGTATTAAAAAGGAGCTTTTTTTTACCCTAAATTTTATAGTCTTATGAACAAGTTTTTACTCTTGGTGCTCGCTTTATCGCCTTGTTTTTCTAAAATGGCGGCGCAATGTGTACCGCAATTACTCAACTGCAATGAAGCGGTGCAGGCCTGCGATTTGTCAAACAACAACCCACAGTATTGGAATGAATTGTATTGGTGGGACAATCAAAACCAAAGCCATGATCTGGCGGAAACAAAAATCAACCTGAACATCGCGGTCAAAGACACTTGTCCCGGCAGCAGCCTTTCTGTTCGATGCTTACTTTTTCTCGACCTCGATGGAAATGGGCTTTTTGAAACAGTGGTAGACAGCGACAACCCGCCGGCGGCCGGCACGGTGAATTTTAACAATGCTGCCAACCCGAATTATTCGGGAGGGACGCCTCGTAATTTTGACGAACGTCCGGTGCCAGCCAATCAAAAATGGCGTTTTATGTTGAAAACGACCTCGGTTGGCGATTCTTCAAACATCAGCCTTCAATGGATAAACGACGCGGCGCCGAATGTTTTTGAACTTCCTGAACTGGCTTATGGCTTCCATAAAGTACGCTGGATCGTGACCGACTTGGCCGGCCAAATCAAAACCTGTGAAAAGTCATTCCGAGTCAAAGATTGCAACCCACCAACGGTTGTTTGTCTCAATGGCCTGAGCGTGAATATTATGCCGACGCAAATGATCACGCTGTGGGCGACTGACTTTTTGCAATTTGCGGAGGACAATGTATCCCCTTCACCCCTAATTAAAATCGGAATAAGAAAGCCCGGTACGGGCATTGGATTTCCTGTAGATGTATTTGGAAATCCAATCACGAACGTGACCTTTAATTGCGACGAACTTGATACCCAATCCGTGGAACTTTGGGCCATTGATACGGAGGGTAATGCAGATTACTGTGAAACAAATATCCTTGTACAAGATAATTTGGGGAATTGTAACGGTAGTCACGCCATAACTATCTGTGCCAAAACCGCTTGTGGGGAAGGTATTGAAGCGGCTAGCTTTTTTTTGGGTGGCACCTCTCCTTTTACTCCGCCCTTTTGGTTTGGGTTCAGTGATGCCAATAGCTGTAGCACTATACCAGGCCTTATTCCCATTGCGGATGGGTTTATTGTTTCGGCAGAGAAGGAAGACAGTCCGCTAGAAGGGGTTTCTCAATTTGACTTGATTACGATCCAAAAACACATCGACGGGATTGACCTTTTTGATTCGCCCTACCAGTGGATGGCCGCAGATGCCAACAGAGACAATGTGATTGATACCTTAGATATTACAGAATGCCGGAAACTAATCTTGGGATTTCCAACTAACGTTCTGAGCTGGCGGTTTGTAGACAAAACTTACGTGTTTCCCACGCCTAACCCGCTCTCGCAGCCAATACCTGAAACCATAACCCTGAACCTAAGCACAATGCCGATCACCGTAGAATTTATTGGCGTCAAAACCTGTGACCTCAACTGCGGCAATCTCGTCGGCTTCTTCGATCTGGAACCTGAAAACGAACACCTCATCGGTGTTCCACAACCCAATCCTACAGACGAGGGTGCTTTGCTTCCTTTGCAATTGCTGCGGGGGGAGTTCGTGGTGCTGGAACTTGCTGATTTTTCGGGAAAACGCCTGTTTCACACCGAAATGCAATTGCCGGCTGGCCCAGCACTGCTTGAAATTCCGGCTGGGGTGATGCCGCAGGCGGGGGTGTATGTGTGGCGGGTTTGGGCTGGAGAAGTAGTGAAAGCCGGGAAAATTGTTCGGTATTGATTTTATTGGGCGGGTAAACTGGGTTGTAAAATCTATGTTGCTTGCATCTGTGTCATCTGTGTTCCATTGCGCCCCACGTATTGGAACACAGATGACACGGATGCAAGCAACACAGATCATTTACAATCCCTTCACCCAACCCCCTTCCCCGGATTCAGAATCCCCAAGGGATCAAACACCTGCTTAATCTCCCGCATCAGCCGCAACTCCACCGCTGAAAACACAATATCCAAATAAGGCCGCTGCACCAGGCCAATGCCATGTTCGCCAGATAAGGTCCCGCCCACACTTTTTACAAACTGGAAAATCTCGCGGATGCCCTTGGGCAGTTCTTCATTCCAGGCGGTTTCGGAGAGCTCGCCGCGCAGGATGTTGACGTGTAGATTGCCATCGCCCGCATGACCATAGCAGACCGACTCAAAACCATAGCGCGCGCCTACTTCTTTTACTTTTTTGAGCAAATTAGGCAATGCTGCGCGCGGTACAACGGTGTCTTCTTCCTTGTAAATTGAGGTGCTTTTTACGGCATGGGCCACATTGCGGCGGAGTTTCCACAGCGCAGTTTTGGTGGCATCATCGTCAGCGAAAAAAATTTCTCCACAGTCGAAGCGGTCCAAAACACCGGTAATCGTCTCACAATCGGCCAGAAGGCTGTCCATGTGAAAACCATCCAGCTCAATGAGCAGGTGCGCCGCGTCTTCCTCCTGGATGGGCACAGGGGTTTCGCCCACATAGCGCACGGCCCAGTCAATGGCATTGCGCTCCATGAATTCGAGGCCGCTGGGGGTTACACCCGCCTGAAAGATAGCCGCCACAGCCGCGCAAGCACTTTCTGCCGAGCGAAAAGGCACAAGCATGAGCAGATTTTGGGTAGGGTAGGGCTGGAGTTTTAGCACAATTTTGGTCACAATGCCCAAAGTGCCTTCGCTGCCCACAATCAGATGAGTAAGGTTGTAGCCTGTGGAATTTTTTAGGGTATTCGCGCCTGTCCAGATGATTTCGCCACTGGGGAGCACCACTTCCAGGTTGAGCACGTGGTCTTTTACCACCCCATATTTTACGGCTTTTGGGCCGCCGGCGTTGGTGCTCACATTCCCGCCAATAAAACTCCAGCCGCGGCTGGACGGATCGGGGGGATAAAACAAACCTTGTGCTCGTAAGGTGTTTTGCAGGGTTTCGGTAACCACCCCTGGTTCAACGGTGACCTGGAAATTGCGCTCGTCAATCTTTAAAATCTTGTCAAAACGTTTCATCGAAATCACCAATCCGCCATGGGTCGGCAAAGCCCCGCCCGCCAGCCCGGAGCCTCCCCCACGTACGGTGACGGGGATTCGTTCCCGCGAGCAAAGCTGCATAATTCGGCTAATTTGGTAGGTATCAGCGGGTTCTACCACGGCTTGTGGGAGGAAGATCAGGTCTTCGGTCTCGTCGTGTC
>JBBQLD010000126.1:0-10747 GCA_038327555.1 Chitinophagales bacterium | reverse complement strand
GATATTAATGCAGGCGTTCTGCCAGGTCTCAGCGAAAGTAATTTTGGTATGGACGAGCTGAGCGAAGGTTTGATGAGCACGCTATGGGTAGGAGGAAAATCCACTTCTTTCAATGACAACGAGACTTTGTTCTCCTTGACGTTCAAGGCTTTGGAGTCGGTTCCAAACTTGTCTAGTGTGTTGCACAGTAGTTCCGATGTTACGGCTGCTATGGCAATTGATGAAATGGGCAATACGATCGGGGTTGATTTCGAATTCCTGACTTCTGTGGCTACAGGCGAAATTGAAAGCAAGACCTTTGCGCTCTTCCAAAACCAGCCTAACCCATTTAATGGTCAAACGAATATTTCATTCCGATTGCCAGAGGCTGGTCGTGCTACCTTGCGGGTGTTTAGTGCAGAAGGTCGCTTGGTGAAAACAGTGCTTGGTAACTTTGCTGAAGGGATGAATACCATCACGTTCCAAAAAAGCGATTTTGGCTCCAACGGAGTGTTCTACTACGAATTGGAAACGCCTAAACACAGCGATCGTAAGAAGATGATTTTGATCGATTGATCCAGATATTAATGGATGCTATGTAATGGATGCGGGTTGATGTAGGTTGATGGGGGGTTATAAGGTTGATAAGGGTTGATAAAGGTTTATAATTTGCGCTCAAAATTACATTTCGTATTTTTTGAGTACTTAATAAACACTTCTAAGCCCTTATCAACCCCCATAAACCCTTATCAACCTTCATAAACCTTCCTCCAGCTATTGAACACCCTTTTACTATCAAGGTCACTTCCCTCCCATCTTTAATTGTTTGACATTGAACACCATGAGAAATATTTTCTTAATCCTAATCCTGCTTATTGCAGGAGTTTTTACAACCAAATCCGCGGCGCAAGCGGTCATCCTAAGATCCGATACGCTGGAAGTACCGTGCATTTCAACCGATGCGTTTTTAGTGCCGGTTTATCTGGATAACTTCAACAATGTTTCCGGCCTGCAATTCACCCTGCAATGGGATAGTCTCCGCCTGGACTATGCGTATATTACTGACCTTAACCCTCAGTTTCTGGGCGCAGGCTTCGATACGTTGCCAGCCACCGTAGCACTTGGAAATCTGACTTTTGCCTGGACTGATTTGTCAGGGCTAAGCCTGCCATCCAATACGGTATTGTTTAAAGTGGCCTTTAACCGTATAGGTGGGCTTCCGGCGGCCCTGTCATTTACCAACGACCCTACAGCGATTGCGGTATTTGACAACCAATTTGACGAAATTCTTTCAGAAACCCACAATGGGTTAGTGAAAGCGAATGACAATCAGCCCCCAACTATTATCTGTCCATCTTTTGTAATTACCGGCGGCTCTGGCCCAACGGCTGTTCCCAATATTGCGTCGGTCGCTTCGGACAACTGCGGGGCTCCGGAAATAGGTTGGAGCGCAACAGGTGCAACTATTTATCCTTTTACAACCGACCCAGATGCCAGCGGTGCATTATTTAACCTTGGTTTTAGTACGGTAACCTATACGGCAACAGATGCGGGCGGAAATACAACGACCTGTACTTTTGATATATTGCTAGAATTTAACATTACAAGCACTGATTTGACCTTGATTGCCAATCCGAACAATCTTGCCTCCTGTGGCGAAACACTCTCGATTGACATCCTGGCCTTTAACTTTGACACGATTTCCGGCTTGCAGTTTTCGATGGAATGGCCATCGGCCAACCTTGAGTTTGTTTCCATTACGAATAACAATGCGGCCATAAATATCAATGCCAGCAATTTTAATTTGGATTCAACGGGTGTTGGTCTGTTATCTTTTGCTTGGACAACCGCCAGTCTACCAGGTTCCTCTTTGCCGGCTGGGAACGTCTTGTTTACCTTGACATATAATGTATTGGGCTCAGGATCCATTGCTTTTGGCAACAATCCTACTGCCGCAGTGGCATTCTCCGGCACAGACGAAACCACGCTGGTCACACTGGGTGCTAACATTAATGTGATCGATTTGATAGCGCCGGTTATCACCTGCCCGAATAATATTACCGTTCAAGCCCCAGGAGCAACCCAGGTTCCAGGAATAGCACCAACGGTGACGGATAATTGTGCTTCACCTGTAATTGGCTGGATGGTATCGGGTGCCACGAATGGCGTTTTTCTAAACGATACGGATGCCAGTGATGGCCTTTTCAATCTGGGCGAAAATGTGGTGACCTACACTGCAACCGATGCAGGCGGGAATATGGCCATGTGCTCTTTTATGGTTACGGTAGAGTTTGGGATTAATTCTAGCGATTTAACCATCGTTGCTAATAGCACAAATGCAGCCTGTGGCACAGGTTTTGGGATCGATATTGCCGCTCTGAATTTCCAGACAGTGGCTGGCGTACAATTTTCGGTTCATTGGGACGCTTCGCTGTATCAATATACCTCGGTATCGAATTTCAATCTTCCGCTTGGAATAATGGTTTCCAATTTTGGTGTAGATAGTGTTGGCGTAGGGTTTCTGACCTTTGCCTGGACAAGCGCCGGGCAGAATGGTTTATCTGTAAATGATGGAGACATCCTTTTCCGCCTGAACTTTAACCTGCTGAGCAGCACGGGTTCCAGCATTGTCATCAACGACTATCCAACCATTCGCGTGGCCTTTGATGGCGGAACTTTTGATGAAATCCCGATGATGACCTTTGATGGTCAAGTAAGTGTAGTGGATAATGTGCCGCCCACTATTGTTTGCCCAATGCCCGCTCCTGTAGACGCTCCTCAGGGACTGCTTTTCGCTACGGTAAACGGTCTTGAACCGACTACCCTGAGCGACAATTGCGGAGGCGTTCCAACCCTGACGTATACCCAATCTGGCGCAACGACTAATAATAACGGCGTTGGCAATGCCAATGGGGATTACAATGCAGGTACGACAACAGTCGTGTATACCGCAACAGACGCCAACAATAATACAGCCACCTGTTCTTTTCAGGTAGTAGTAAATGCCGATGCGCCAGTGATAATCCAGCTGGATACTGTTGATTTGGGATGCCAGGGGGTACAAATTGGGGATACAGTTACCGTACAACTTACCGTAGAAAATTTCATAAATATTGTTGGGCTGCAGTTTGGCGTAACATGGGATACCTCAGTGTTGGCAATTATCCGCCCATATACTGTTCAGTTTCTTATTGGCGGCCCGTTTCCGGTTCTTGTGGATTCGATGAATGGTACCCTTGCTTTCTTTGGCGGACTCCTTACCTGGCCAAATGTGCCAGATGATTCCACCATCGTTGCCCTCAGCTTTGAGGTGAGAGATGTAGTTGGATTGGCGACCACCACCTTGAATTTTCTTGGGCCATTTGATGCCCTTGACCCTGATTTTCTTTCTGTGCCAGTGCTGGCGATCAATGGCGCTTTCGTTTTCACGCAGGATAATGTGCCTCCGGTCGTAACTTGTCCGAACGATACCGTGATCAATGCCTTGCCGCAACAATGTAGCGCAAGTTACACCCCGCTTGCCCCTACAGCAACGGATGCCTGTGGCGCCATTACCAATATTTCGATTGCGCCAAGCACTACGATTTTTAATGCTGGTCCGGCTACCACCCTTACCTATTCGGTTACGGATGAAGCTAACAATACCTCAACCTGTTCATTTAAGGTATCTGTAGTCGAGAACAACCCGCCTCAAATCGTGACTTGCCCAACTAGCCCAATTTTAGTGGATGCAGTGGGGCCCTTGTGTCAGGCCAATGCTTTTTGGACAACACCTACTTTCAAAGATACTTGTGGGCAAACCCCATTTCTGATTTATGACAACGATTACGACTCAGGCGGTTTGTTCAGCCTGGGAAGCTCCTTGGTCAACTACTCGGCTACTGACTTATCAGGAAATACCACTACCTGTTCTTTCGAAGTTATCGTGCGCGACGTAACCCCCCCTACCATTATCTGTCCTTCAGATACGGTCATAACACCAGCAAACGGATGCTCCACTATCGTCAACTTTAACGCTCCGGTGGCAACCGATCTTTGCGATATGAACATGACACCAGTGTGCAGCAGCAACTCGGGAGGGCTGTTTGCGGGCGTAACCACGGTGATTTGTGCTGTACTGGATGATGCAAGCAATGCTGCACAGTGTATTTTTACCATTACCGTGCTAGACACGCAACCGCCAAGCTTCCCGAATGGTTGCCCATCAAATATAAATGTCGTTTCAGCCTCAGGAAACTGCGGTGCAAACCCCACTTGGCAGGCTCCATTGGTTATGGATCTCTGTGACCAGACGGTGAGCCTCATGCCATCTCAGGCATCTGGTACATTTTTTGACGTGCCGAATTCACCACATACCGTGACCTACACCGCCACGGATGATATGGGAAATACCGTTACTTGTGCGTTTACCGTTACGGTGGCAGATACTACAAAGCCTGTGTTGACCAACTGCCCGACGCTGCCAATTCTTGTCGTTCTTTCGGTAGATTCTTGTACGATAACATTAAACTGGACGCCTCCAACGGTAGCGGACAACTGCGGTGCTGGGGGTATTACTTTAACGTCTAACCTCAACCCCGGTATCTTCCCAACAGGTGATACTACGGTAGTTTATACGGCCACGGATGCATCAGACAATGTCTCAACTTGCGCTTTCAATGTATCAGTGAAAGACGTGGTTCCGCCTCAGATAGATTGTCCAACTGCGCCAATTCCGGTTCCAGTCCCCAGCCCTTGTGGTGTTACGCCAATTTGGACCCTTCCAACGGCTATGGATAATTGTACGCCAGAAGCAGGATTGGTCTATACCACAGATTATCTCCCAGGAGATACATTTGATGCAGGAACGACCACTTTTGTGGTTCGGGTTACGGATGCTAGTGGTAATTTTGACGAATGTACGCTCATCGTTAATAACAATGTTACGCCGCGTTTTACAGATATTCCAGATACCATTTTTGTGGAAATGTGTCAAACGGCAGTTACATGGATTCCTCCAACGGCACTCGATTTTTGCCCTCCGGTAACGATTACTTCGTCGCATGCTCCGGGCATTATTTTCCCTTTTGGTGCTACAACCGTAACCTACATGGCTACAGACACCTTCGGCAATGCAGCTACATCCACTTTTGTAGTGGTGGTTTCTGAAAATATTGCGCCAGTGTTTGATTGCCCGGTCAGCCCAATAGTGGTAAATATTGGCGGGGTTATTATTTCTGACCCGAGCGATTTTCTACTCAGCGCCGACACCACAGCAAGTTGCCGGGAGGTGGAATTGACGTTTAACATTCCAAATGCAACAGACAACTGCGTAACCCCAACGGTGACACAATTGCCAGGCTTGCCTTCAGGAGCTCCGTTTTCAATTGGCTTCAATGAGTTGGTGTTTAGTGCTGTGGACTCTTCGGGAAACATGTCACAATGTGCCGTATTCATAGAAGTGGTAGGCTTGGCAGACCCTGCTCCTGTAGTAAATCCGATTCCCGGATGTGTTGGCGATGAGGTGATTATCACAGCAACTAATATTCCAGGTGCAACATACACTTGGGTTGGGCCAGTCACTTCAACTACAAACATAGTGACCATTGGTAGCCTCAGTGCGCAGAATGACGGAGTATACATCGTAACAGCTAATGTAAATGGGTGTAATTCGGCATCAGATACCGCAATTGTGTACATGACTGTATTGCCCATGGCTGAAAATGATCTGACTTTTGAAATCAATCCTGGAGAGACCATTACTTTCTCCAGCGTATTGACCAACGATTTGTTGTCTCCGGCATTTGATTTTGAAATTTGTGAAGTCAGTACATTGGCCGGTCTAGTCATGAATAATACGGACGGAACATTTACCTACACAGCGGGTGAAACACCTGGCATGGTTTCGTTCAGCTATAAAGTTTGTTCCAGAACCTGCGAACTTAGTGATCAAGCTGTAGTAACCATCAGGATAAATGATACCAAGTGTATTTTTATCCCGAACATCATTACACCGAATGGTGATGACACAAACGATTGGTTCACCGTGCCATGCCTCGAAACAGGCTTGTTCAGCGAGAATTCGTTAGTGGTGTACAACCAATGGGGGGATCAGGTGTACGAAGCGGCTCCTTACAGCAACGATCCTGCAGATGCCTGGCGTGGAACGCTCTACGGTAAAGATGGTAAAGACCTTCCCGACGGCGTGTACTTCTACATCTTCAAGCCTGGACCAAATATTCCGCCCATGAAGGGTTTTGTGGAAATATTCCGTTAATTTATTGGATGTTGAGCAGGTTGAATTTTGAGGTATCTGGGGTTTGAAATAAAGCCCAAGTACCTCAAAATTTTACCCCACTCAACGCCCTGAACCTTCTCAATACGATTTTACAATGAAAAAAATAATATACTCAATCGCCTTATTTGTGGCCGCCAGCTTTTCGCTTCAAGCGCAGCAGGAAGCCCAATTCACGCAGTTCATGTACAACAAGTTGTACGTAAACCCAGCCTATGCTGGGGCACGGGGGGTGCCGAGTTTAATGGCCATTTACCGCAGCCAATGGGTTGGCTTTGAAGGCGCGCCTCAGTCTATTCTGGCGAGCTTCAACGGGCCATTCCTGGCCAAGCGAGTTGGGGTAGGTGCCACCATTTCGCATACCAAAATTGGTTTACAGCGCGACCTTCAAGGCACGGTTGCGTATTCTTACGACATGGTAGCGCAAGAAGAATTTTCACTGCGTATTGGATTGTCTGGATCCTTGCGCTCTTTAGGCTTTGATTACAGCAAAGCGCAACCGGCACAAACCGGCGACCTTTCTGTAGAAGATCAACGCATTACCGACTTTTATGGCAACGTAGGCGCAGGGGTGTATGGTACGATCATGGAACGCTTTTATTTTGGGGTATCCGTACCGCGTTTGTATTCCAATGCTATTGGGCTTAGCAATATCAATGCTACCATATTGGCCAAAGAAGCACAGCACTTTTACGGAATGGCTGGTGCTATTTTGCCGATCAGTGAGGACATTAGCTTAATGCCTGCGATACTTTTGAAGTATGTAAAAAACGCCCCGTTTGATGCAGACATCAATCTGAATTTAGACATCCGCAGGAAATTCACGGCCGGTATATCCTATCGCCTTGGTGGCGATGGATCCGGTGATTCCGTGGATCTTCTGGCCTTTTGGCAAGCTGCTCCACAGTTTGCTGTAGGTGCAGCGTATGATTTTTCCCTCAGCAACCTGAAAGACTATTCTGCAGGCTCATTTGAGGTGCTTGTACAATACGATTTGAAACAGGTGAAGGGCGGCAAGAAGAAAAAATCAAACGCGAGGTTTTTTATGTAGTTAAGGAACTGGTGCTGTAGCTATTGTATTTATTTCAAAATGCTCCGCCTGAGGACTCCACTTAACTAAATGATCCCATCATTACCTAATCAATTTAGAATTATGAAATCCTATAAGCATATTTTAATACTGCTTGTTTTTGTCGGTCTGCAAGGAATACTTTCTGCGCAAACGATGCCCGGGGCTGTACCCCAAGTAAGTGTTCAGGTGAAGAATGAAATAGCGGTCAATACCTTGGGACTAGAATTTAGCCCAACCTTTTATGAAGACGGTATCGTTTTCATTTCCACCAATACAGTTGGATTGAAAAAGTTGACGGATGAGGATTTGAAGTTGCCCTCAATGTCTATTTTAAGGTCACGCCGCGACGCCGAAGGTAATCTCGGTGCTCCGGAAGCATTTGCAAAAGAACTTTCTTCGGTAGATAATGAAGGCCCTGTTTGCTTTGACCGCACTGCAGAAACCGTGTTTTTTTCCAGCAATACAGTCATTGGAGGAAAGGTCATGTTTGCGAAAGATAAAAGCCAAAAAATGCGTATTTACCTCTCCAAGAAAGTGAATGGAGTATGGAGTGCGCCAGAACCTTTGCCCTTTAATACCAACGAGTTCGACGATTTTCACCCTGCAATTAGTATTGACGGCGATAAACTGTTCTTTGCATCCAATCGTCCCGGTGGTTTGGGTAGCACAGATCTCTATGTATCTTACAAAGTAGGAGAATCCTGGAGTGAACCTGTAAACCTTGGCCCTGGGGTAAATACTGCCGGGCGAGATGCATTTCCATTTATTCATGCCGATAACACACTCTATTTCGCTTCTGATGGTCAAGCCGATCGCAAGGGCGGCCTGGATATGTACTATGTGATTCCAGAAGGGACGCAATGGACGAAACCAATCAACATGGGTGAGCCATTCAATACTGGTGGGGATGATTTTGGACTTATCGTTGACCTTAATAAAATCAACGGCTATTTCTCTACGAATGGCGCAGGGGGAGCAGGTGGCGATGAGATTTTCAACTTCCATACTGAAAATGGAAACTTGGATGATTATCTGCTACAGAACAAACGCGTACCCGATCGTAACCTCGATCTCAAAGTATTGGTAACAGACAAATCAACTGGAACGCCAATAAAAGATGCAGAAGTGCAGGTTTTGAACTACGACGGCAATAACGTAATCGGTCGCGACGAACAAGGAAACCTAATTACAGTGCAGACCATTGAAGGAAAAGAAGTGATCGGTACCATGCCTCCAGACCAGGGAATCAACGGAGAAACAGATAGCAAAGGCCGATTTGGAACGGATGTAAAACCAGGCAATTACGTGGTAATCATTACGAAAAAAGGCTACCAAACCAAACAGTTCCGTTTGCCGATCTCTAAACCAGGCAATGAGTTGGTTGCGCAAATGGAGAAATCAAGCATGGCTGGCCCAGGCAAAGTACAGTGGACGCCGTCGATATTCAATTATAGCACCAATGCCCCACTTGCTGGCGCGACTATGGTTTTGACGGATTTGAAAACGGGCAAAACCGATACGCTAATCACTGATGCGAATGGAATGGTCGATCATTATCTTAACACCAATTCCAAGTATAAAGTGGACTTGATGCAAGGTGGGCGTGTAATTGGCAGCACAGAAGTGGATACCCATGGCTGGAGTGATTCGAACAAACCAATGTTGCAAAATATTTCGTTAGCACCACTCATGCCTGGCTCAGTCATCGAACTTCCGAATATCTATTACAACTATAACGATGCTACGTTGCGTCCAGATGCGCGCAAAGATCTCGATTTGGTGGTATCCTTGATGAAACAACAGCCTTCAATCAAAGTCGAACTCCGCAGCCATACCGATAGTCGGGGTAGCGATGAGTACAATCAACGCCTCAGCCAAAGCCGCGCCAATGGTGTGGTAGAATATCTGGTAATGCAGGGCATTTCGAGAAACCGATTGGTGCCGGTAGGTTATGGCGAAAGTGAGCCACGCAACATCTGCACAGATGGGGTAAATTGCACAGATCAGGAATACGCCCGAAACCGTCGTACCGAAGTGCGTATGCTCGCCGGCCTAACAGGCTCCAGTATGGTATATGTGGATGGGAATATTAACAATGTTAGCCACGACGATCCATCTCCCTCCAACGTAAAAGTAAAGCCATCAAAGCCTAATGAGAACGGTAAAGTAAATGTTTCTAATGCTAGCAACGATACTTACTATGTGGTCGCAGGCTCGTTTCTAATTGAAACAAGAGCCAACAATCAACTGGCTACCTTGCAAAAGCTTGGCCATAATGGAGCAGAAATCGTACGTTTCCCTAATTCAAACTTCTTTTCAGTTTGTGTAGGAAAATTCAAAACGCGGGAGCAGGCCTCAGCACTCAAACGTGAACTTGACAAAGGCAATGTTAACGCCTTCGTTCGGGCGGTACAGTAAATTGGCAAATTGGTGGTTATTTTTCATACGTTCCTTAAAGTCTGACGGATCAATATCCAGCGTCTTTTTACCTTTGCGCCAACTTTCGGGGAACGATGTTGTTTCCTAAGCAAAAAGCAAAAAGCAGCAATTAGAAATGGCAATATTGATAACCGACGAATGTATTAACTGTGGCGCTTGTGAGCCAGAATGTCCGAACAATGCCATTTACGAAGGTGGTGTAGAATGGGCAATAGCTGACGGCAATACTGTAGTGGGTGACTACGAACTAGAAGATGGAATGAAGGTAGACGCTTCACGAAAAATTAGTCCTGTCTCAAACGATTTTTACTATATCGTTCCAGATAAGTGCACAGAATGTACCGGATTTCACGAAGAGCCGCAATGTGCCGCTGTTTGCCCTGTAGATTGTTGTGTGCCCGACCCGGATCGAGTAGAGTCAAAAGAGGTGCTGCTTGCGAGAAAAGTGAGACTGCACCTTTAAGGAACGGGTAAATAATAAAGAATTTTCATCGTTCTATAATTGCCTGCTCGCCTTTGGGAGAGCGGGCAATTTTTTTGTAACACGAAATTTATTTCGTTGTAGCACGAAATTCATTTCGTGTGTAGCGCGAAATTCATTTCGTTGTAGCACGAAATTCATTTCGTGTGTAGCGCGAAATTCATTTCGTGTGTAGCGCGAAATTCATTTCGTGTGTAGCGCGAAATTCATTTCGTGTGTAGGTAGAAATAAATTTCTCCTTATAAATGGTTAACCCGTTTGACTTTTGCCACTAATTGCACTAATTTTCACAAATTAATACAAGCTTGTTATCTAAATTAGTGTAAATTAGTGCAATTAGTGGCAAAAAATACTTGGAGGCTTTTCCAGCCGTACACTTCTTTTTTGCGGCTTGTCATTCTGAACGTAGTGAAGAATCTGAGGCCGAAGGCCTAAAATTTAGAAGAAAAAGCTTCGGCCTTCGGCCTCAGATTCTTCACTACGTTCAGAATGACAAACAATT
>JBBQLD010000125.1:0-10774 GCA_038327555.1 Chitinophagales bacterium | reverse complement strand
CGGCGGCGGTACAGGCACTTAAACCGGGCGGTATTTTGCTCTTCAGCACTTGCACTTACAACACCCAAGAAAACACCGAAAACGCCAAGTGGCTAACCAAAAACTTTGAACTGGAGCCGATTCAACTGGAAATTCCGGAGGTATGGGGCATTGTCCAGACCAATTTTGGTTGCCAGTTTTACCCCCACAAAGTAAAAGGAGAAGGGTTTTTTCTCAGCGTTTTTCACAAAAAATCAGGTGATTCTAAAAAACACAGTCCTTCAGCCCAGTTCAAAAGCATAAAACCGCTGTCCAAAAGCCTCGTGCCTCAGGCTGCGGCCTGGTTAAGTCCAGACGCCAATGCGAATTTTTTCCTGACGCCTTCCGGAGAAGTCCTCGCCTTACCGGCAGTATTGGAAAGCCAATATCTTTTGGTCGATAAATTTCTGAAAACCAAGTGGTTTGGGACAAATATGGGTGAATTTAAAGGCAAAGACTTTGTGCCAAGCCACGGCCTGGCATTGAGCCAATGGGCTTCAGCAGATTTACCTGCCGTGGATTTATCCCGCGAACAAGCCCTGCTGTTTTTGAAAAAAGAAACCTTCGAGCTTCCGGAAACGGCACCAAAGGGCTGGGTACTTGCACGTTTTGAAGGCTTGAATCTGGGCTGGTTAAAAATCCTCCCCAATCGTTTGAATAATTATTTGCCGCAGGAGCGGAGGATTCGGATGGCGATTTCTTGAGGATTGCCCTTTCTGTGAATCGTAGCTCAATTAGTGGGCGATTATTAGCTTGCCGTAACTATCCTGCAATCCAGAAATGACATACCAATAAATACCATCTGGAAGTTCAATTAAACTAAATTGCAAGCTGGCTTTGCCCGGTGGTAACACAACCTTTTTTTCGATTTGACCCAAACTATTGAAAAGCAAAAATTGGTTACTCAAGCTACCAATATCTGCATATTCAATCGTGATGGAGTGGTTGGCCGGATTGGGATAAACCCAAACAGACTTACCTTGTATAGGCCAAACAGGTTGACTTATACTTACCGTAGCGGTACAAGGCACACCAGGGTTGCCTATTGGCCCTAGGCGGTAATTAGGAGAAAATGGCATAGAGGCACCAGTTGGCGTTTGAAATTTCACCCCTCGCTGTTCTACATTGCAGGCCATTCCGGGCTCATCTGGATTATGGATGACATGATAATATCGGGTATCGCCTCCAGCAAGTATATATATTTTACAATCAGGGCCCAACTGACCTTGAATAAATAATGTTGGAAATGGATTTGCAAATCCATCCCATTCAGCAACCTTTATTTGGGATGTACTTATATCCGCCGCCCATAAATCTAATTGATACAAAGATTTACGGCAGGAGAGATACAGATACCGTCCGTTAGGTGACACAATACACCCAACTTCGCCAATAAGTTGATTTCCGTAATCATAATGAATGGTATCGAACTGGGTAAAAACACCTGTTTCACGATCGAATGTGTATACCATAATTGGTTGAAAACGGCCAGCTCGATATAATTTATTTCCATCGGGTGAAAATACAATTTGACGTACACCCTCACTTTCAGGGTCGGGCAATATTCCAATAGTCTGTTGAAATGTATCAACAATCCCATGATTTGTAAACTTAAAAATATAAAATTGGTTACTGTTTTTGCGAGGTGTAATTAACCACCAGTCTTTTCCATTCGCATGCTTAGTCGCTACAATTTCCCCAAGAGCTAAAGTGTCGGACATCACGACGATGTTTTTTTCTGATACAATTCCATTTTCGTTATTGTAATTCATATCCACACGAGAATAATAAAGTTTGTCACTAATTACATTGAATGGATTTGAATATAACACAGTTCTTTTATGAAAAAGATAAAAAACGTTAGCGGTATCAGGCACCGGTAAAATTATTGAACTTTGTTGACCTCCAGAGTATCCATCTTTGTAGGTATCACACCATAAAGAATGAGATGAGCCCGGATTAATATTGTACCCATTTTCCAACAATTCATCGTTTGCACCTGCTATTATACATCCATTGGTATAAAAAAGTAGATTCCCAGTGGAATCACAAATGCTCGAGTTTGTTGTAAACATATTATGCTCTCGGTAGTGGTAACTTGCTTTGGGAGGATAATAATTGAAATCTAAAATGCTACCGCCATAGGTTGTATCAAGTGTTTGGTTATCATCACCTGTTATCCAAATGTAATCAAATTTCTGGCCGAACATAAAAACAGGGAACAGAAAAAGGATGAAGGAGATCGACTGCCTCATAGCTTATTTGCATAAAAATTAGCCCTAGGTGCAACGCAGCACCTAGGGCTAAATATGTTAAAATTAGTGTTGAATGACAACCTTACCTGTCATTCCAGCAATACTATAGCTGTAAACGCCGTCAGGAAGGTTTTCTGTGCTGATTTGAACACTACCGTTTAATTCCGGCAACTTCTCTGTGCGTAGAAGGCGACCATAAATATCAAACAAAAGAAAATTCCGTGAATTTTCTTCCGTTGCAGCATTATATTCTAAGGTCAAAAATTCTGACGCGGGATTTGGATAAACCCGAAGGATAAAATCTGAAGAATTTACCACGTCAAATCGCTCGCCCGATGGTCGTTGACCATAACAGACCGCATCGTTGTAAACAACTGGGGTTTCTAAATTCAGATCGAGTAACGCTCTGGCACGCAGCACTGCTTCTCCTCCTGATAATGGACATTGTGCAGCAATGCTTGCCAAAGATGCTGTTTGGGTCGACGTGAGTGCGGGATAGCCTGAGGCAACCGTCTGCAAGAAAATGGTATTGACAGCTTTCTCATTCACCTGATAGGATGCAGATCCCGTCAAGGTGCTGTTCATAGTTAAAAGATTGGAAACTGCCGTCGCTCGGGCAGTCTCCGTCATGGCTCCCAGCTGGCGGATACCCGTTTGCACATAGGCATAAGCCGAAAGGCCGCTGGATTGAGCCTGCGATAAAAAGGTTGAAACGTCCGAATTGCCAGGGTATGGGTTGCCATCTTCTATGACCCGCTCATAAAACCTGCGCTGTGAAAGCCATTGGTTAGCCGCTTGATAGCTTGAGCCCCCTAGTTGCCCCTTCACGATTTTGATATCTAACGGATAATCCGAAAGGACTGGTTCTGCCGGACAGCTTGTACTTGCGCCGCAATCAAAGGAGGAGGATGGAGTTGAAATATCATCAAACCATAAGGCTGGAAGCCAAGAATCGGGTATAAAGTCCGGGTTTTCACCTGCATCTACAATAAATTTTGAGACAGTTGGTGCAGTAGCCCCCGCCAAAGCCTCTGTTCCAATCCATTTATTTCCCCGGTGTACCTGCTCACCCGTCACGGCATCTGTACCCAGCAGTAGTCCGGCATCGGCATTGCTTTCCATAACATTTCCGCCAATATTCGCCTTATTTTTACCTGCAAGCATTCCTTCAAAGTGCAACCCTCGGGCCGGGCCATTGGATATGTTGCACAACACACTGGCTCGACTGGCATGTA
This sequence comes from Chitinophagales bacterium, assembly GCA_038327555.1. Lineage (GTDB taxonomy): Bacteria > Bacteroidota > Bacteroidia > Chitinophagales > Saprospiraceae > M3007. The sequence goes on along the minus strand of JBBQLD010000125.1, from coordinate 7,266 downwards.
TGGCATAAATACCATCGTTGCTACCCCCCGTGCTGGAAACGCTATTACAATTGAGGGTATTCTGATCACCAGCTTCCATCTTGATGCCAAAAAGAGTACCACTGCCCAAAAGGTTCACATTATTCTGGGTCACTTTGATACGGTTGGCTACACCGACCTGTATACCTGTTGCACCTTCTTCTATCGTAATATGGTTGTGGTGTACAAAACCTTCCTGTTGAGGGAACATTTCTTGTCCACCGGTAGAAATGCCTATTCCGTTGGCGTTTCCTAACATGCGCACCAGGTTGTTGTCAATGCTTGACTGCCCTGGCAAACCCGCCTGATAAGAGACCAAAACACCGCGCTCTGAAGCAGTTACATTATTCCAGAAGATAGAATAGGCCCTGTTTGCACCACCTCCGGCTACAATACCATTGGTCATGTGATCCATTTCACATCCTCCCACATTTATAGATCCAGCAAACACATTTATCCCTGTATGACAATTGTCGAAGACCACAGGATCAGGGGCAACGCTTCCATAATTGCCCTTAATATCAGCACTTCCTCCCTTTAAGTATATAGCAGTGCCTGTGTTAATTGGACCAGGATAATTTGGAGGCCTTGTCTCTTTGAGTATGTTTGTGAATAGTGCGTCGCGCAGGATTACCCCAGTGTTTTCGGCCAAGATTCCGTAATTAAGGTTGTGAAACTCATTCGTAGATTTGAACATCGCGTCCTTATCAATGCTTAAGCCCCCTACCAGGTCTTTGACATAGATGCCAGCAAAGCCTTTTGTGCCAGGAGCAGGGCTTTGGCCAGTATAAGGAGGCTTTAGTCCGGCATCAGAAGTTTGAAATGTATTTCCAAGTAGCGTAAGACTATGATTACCTGAGCCTAAGGTGGAGGTGCTGATTGCGAAGTTGTTGTCCTCGAATTCACAGGACTGGATGTTTGCAGTGCCACCTTTTTGGACATTGATTGCAATCTGTGCATCTTTGACAGAGGTCATCATGCTCATATTGAGTATGCCACCTTGGCGCACAGTAATGCCCTTCCACATTGTGGAACAGCCTTCTGCCACGATATGTGTCATGTTAACTACACTTCCACTCTTTATTTCCAATGCTGCGCCTGAAGCGAAAAGTAGGTTACGTCCAAACTCAAATGGAGTAGTGTTGTCCATAACCAGTGTTCCGTTGATTAACAAAGGATTAGGCCCTACTAGGAGCGAAGAAAAATTTCCACCTTGGATTGATTTAACAGGTGTGACATTCAACGTTTTGTAAGGTGTTGTTCCTAGGGCAACAGTAACTGGAATAGAATTAGCACCAGGAGGCAGGCCTCCTAAATATCTGACTTTAAACTTTAAAGTTTTAGAGCATCCTGCACAAATCGGAATATTGGTTTCATTCCCGCAGTTAGCGTCCGTTATCCAGAATTCCGTCTTACTTGGGAATGTTTTAATGCAGTTGAAATCCAAGTTCGGGTCTTGCACGAATTCTAAGGTAGAAGCAAAAGAAGATCCGATAAATACTCTCACCGGTAGGTCTACCTGTTGTGAATACCCATTAAAAACTATAACACTCACAGTATTAATATCGCCCTCTATTTTACAGTTAATCACTGGGTTTGGATTGCTCTGTGCAATTGAAATAGCATAACTACCAGTAGGCGGACACTCTAAATCATCTTCATATTGCTCCTCAGGCAGATCAAGAGTAGCACAGCGAGCAGGCGTAAAGATCGCTGTATTCACATGCGCAACGCCAAAACCACACGCTGTATTTTGCGGAGAAATAGACGCTGTCATTTTGGGTGGATCACACATCATGGAGTTTTCGGTAGCACAACAGTCAACCCCAAGATGAGAAAGCCCCAAAGTATGTCCAATTTCATGCGCTAGTGAAGGAACATCATTCCCTGGAGTAATAACTACTCCATTGGCCCCTGTGTTGTGATCTGTTCCGGTGTCGGAGGTAAAATAAATCACGCAATCAAATGGCACACAAGAATATTTGTCATTATAGAAATTAAATAATCTACTCGAATATATGGGCGTAGATTCTCCCGGCAATTTATTTGGCCCACCAACAAAAGTTGGAAAAAATATTTTTTTAAAACTCAGCTTGAAGAAATTTGCGAAGGGTTTTTCAGGAGCATTCAAAGCCTCTATGGTTTTATCAATTTGGAAATTAGCCGATATTCTGGCTGCCTCCAAGTCGCCATTAAATACATTATCAACCCATGAATCATCAATTGCAATCATGATATTATAATAGGATGGCCTTACTGTCATGCCATCTGACTCGAAACACTGCGCACTAATTTCTGTAAAAGATGCAGTCTGTACAATAAAAATTAGGGCAATTAGCCATGCGAGGCTGCGAGGCTGCGAAAAAATAATGAAGTTGTTTCATCTAGAAAAAAAATGTTTTGAGAAATGAATGTGTGTGGGTGTCCAAGGTCTAAATTTGAACTAGACCGCTTTTCATGGATTAAAACAAGAGGATTATATTGGGCCGTGCACAGCCCTGCTAATTGACCGTTGCAAGGTAAGTGATTCTTTATTCGAAAATTTCGGACAAAAAAATAGATAAGTCAGGAGTACGAAAAAATTACACTATAGGATATATGCCATAAAATAGGCAAAAAATTCTTTTTTTTAGTTTTTAATGCCTGAATTTATACAATTTTTTACACCAAAATACAGGTTTCTAGCTTTCAAAATTTCTACATTAAATTTCCAGCACTCACCCAAAACAAACCCCTAAATGCCTTGCAAATTAATGCCTACCCAAAGAACATCCTTTTCTACCTTTGCCCAACTGCTCTAACCCGTATTTATCTCATAATTTGGCTCATTCAGTTCCCGGCATGACAATGACTGCCGCTCAAATTGCACACTTTATCGGCGGAACGGTCGATGGCGACTCCAATGTCGCTGTGACCCGTGGAGCGCCTATTGAAGCTGCCCAAGCTGGTGATTTCACGTTTTTGGACAATCCCAAATACGAGTCCTATGCGTACAGCACACAGGCATCTATCTTGTTGGTAAACAACGAGTTTCAGCCTGAAAAGCCAGTCAACTCCACCCTTGTCCGTACGGCTGATGTGCGCACTGCCCTGGCTATATTGCTCAAAATCATAGACCAGGCCAACAATTCCAATGGCGCGGCTATTTCTGAAAAAGCCTCTATTCATTCGGAAGCGAAGGTGGGTGCGGGCACTGAAATTGGCGTGTTTGCTGTGGTAGAACAAGGCGCTGTGATTGGGCAGAATTGCAAAATCTACCCACAGGTTTTCATCGGGCGGAATGTCCGAATTGGCGATAATTGCACGCTTTACCCTGGGGTTCGGGTGCATTTTGATTGCGAAATTGGCAACAATTGTATCCTTCACGCCAATGCAGTGATCGGCGCAGATGGATTTGGATTTGCGCCACAGCCAGACCGGACTTGGACTAAAATCCCGCAAGTCGGCAAAGTGGTCTTGGAGGATTATGTAGAAGTGGGGGCTTCGACTTGCATTGACCGCGCCAGTCTGGGCAGTACCATCATACGCTCCGGCGCCAAACTCGACAACCTCATTCACATCGCCCACAACGTGGAGGTTGGGCATAATTCCGTAATCGCAGCCCAGGCAGGTGTGGCGGGTAGCACGCACCTTGGCAACAATGTGCGCGTAGGTGGGCAAGTCGGTTTTGCTGGCCACCTCAAAATTGCGGACGATACACAAATTCAGGCGCAAAGTGGTCTCGCTTCAAGCATTGATACACCTGGTACCGCACTGTTCGGCAGTCCGGCTATGGGTTACCGTGACTTTATCAAATCGCATATTGTGTTCAAACAACTGCCTGATTTGCAACGAAAAGTGTTGGAGTTAGAAAAGAAACTGGCTGAATTGGAAAAGACTAATGGCTTAGGAAACCACTCTTAAAGTAACCAATAGACCGTTTTTATCAATAATAAGGAAGCTGAGCAATTCACTGTCATTATTACTCGATTGCCCATTCCTACAGTGAAACAAACATGATATGAACTTTCTTAATCGCAACATTTTCTGGATCATAGGTTTAGCGATCCTAGCTGCTGTCGCTTATTATTTTTCTGACATTGTAGCTTATATCCTGATCGCTTGGGTACTCTCCATGTTGGGTCGACCTATTTTGGTGTTTTACCGCAAGCACTTGATTTTCAGACGTTTCAGACTGGGCGCATCAGGTGCAGCCATGCTTACCATCTTGACCTTTTATGCGCTGCTAACTTGCCTGCTGCTCATTATTGTACCAACCATTGTAGCACAAGCTCGAAATCTTTCTACCATTGACTATCAAGCTATTGGTGAAAAATTACGGCCCATGTTTTTCAATATTGATGTGCAGATGCACCAGATTGGCTTGCTAAATCCGGGTGAATCTTTGGCAATGAAAACTCAGGAGGCATTGAGCAGCTGGTTTAAACCTACACTCGTAGGCGACTTCCTCCGCCAGTTTTTTGGGGTGGCGGGCAACATAGTTGTCACCTTTGCTTCCGTGACGTTTATCCTTTTTTTCTTTCTGCAAGACAATCGGCTTTTTACCGACATTATACACGCCGTTGTGCCTGACAAACAGGAGCATAAAGTACACCTGGCTGTAAATGAATCCAGCCTTGTCATGACCCGATATTTTAGAGGGCTCCTCATCCAGCTCGCTGTGTTCTCTGTCGTTACCACCGTGATACTCTGGCTCTTAGGGGTGAAAAATGCGCTACTTATTGGTGCTTTTGGTGGCGTTTTCAACATTATTCCTTACATCGGCCCTATTCTGGGCATGGTATTCGGGGCATTCATAACGGTATCATCTAATCTGGATGCTGACCTGGGCCTCATACTCCCCATGTTGGTAAAAGTCATCGTCACGTTTTTTGCTGTACAAGCGCTGGACAACAACTTTGTTGGGCCCGTGATCATGTCAAAAAGTGTACAGGCGCACCCACTCGAAATCTTCATTGTCATCCTCGCTGCCGCAAAAATAGGTGGTGTAGTGGGCATGGTCATTGGCATCCCTGTTTATACCGTGCTGCGTGTGATTGCGCGTAATTTTTTCAGCCAATTCAAACTGGTACAAAGGCTTACCGATAGGCTGGAAGAAGGCTGAACTGTCAATCTGACACGCTTGAACGCAAGGCACGAAAGTTGTCAGCGTTACAACGAACTTTTGGATCGTTTGAAACTTTCCAAAGGTCAATCCTTTTTTCAAAATGAAAAATCCTTTCAAAAAAATACTCGATATGAAGGACAAAGCGTCGGAAACGCCTGATCAAGAGGCGCAGGAAAATGTCATAGACACCCTCGAAATTACTGAAAATCAAACTGATAGTGTGGAAAATAAATCTGCTTCCGATCCCGATCCACTCACTGAAATCCAAAAACAGCTGGAAGAGGCTAGAAATAAGTATCTCTACCTTTTCTCTGATTTTGAAAACTACAAGCGCAATGCCGCCCGCGAACGTATGGATCTCATCGGCACGGCTGGCCGCGACATTATGGCAGCACTCCTGCCTATTTTGGACGATTTTGACAGAGCGGCAAAAAATGGCGCACTTTCAGAAGGCACCATACTAATTCATCATAAACTCGCCCACACCGTCAAAAGTAAAGGACTAACCTCCCTTGAAGCTAAGGCTGGTGACGAATTCAACCCCGACACACATGAGGCTGTGGCTGAAATACCTGCCCCCTCCGAAGAGATGAAGGGCAAAATTGTGGATATTCTGGAACAGGGTTACACCCTGGGAGGCAAGATCATCCGGCACGCAAAAGTGGTGGTAGGAAAATGAGTATTTGTTGAGTTGGTTATTTGTTGAGTTGGTTATTTGGTTATTTGTTCTGCCAGAGATTGGAATTTGGAAGGCCTTTAAAAAAGGCAGGAATTCCAAGCCCTGGCAGAACAAATAACCAAATAACCAACTTAACAAATAACCAAAAACACACATTCTAATGGCAAAACGTGATTATTACGATGTGCTGGGCGTAGCAAAAAACGCCAGTGCTGAAGACATAAAAAAGGCCTACCGAAAAAAGGCCCTCGAGCTTCACCCCGACCGTAATCCGGACGACAAGGGGTCTGAAGATAAGTTTAAAGAAGCCGCCGAAGCCTACGATGTGCTGAGCGATGGCGACAAAAAAGCCCGCTATGACCGCTATGGACACGCTGGTCTGGAAGGTATGGGTGGAGGCGGCCCAGGCGGCAGTTTCCAGGGCATGGACATGGATGATATTCTGCGCCGCTTTGGGTTTGACACCGACGATATTTTTGGGGAATTTTTTGGCGGCGGCGGTCGGCGTGGCGGCGGATCTCGCGGCGGTAGAGCCCGAGGCGAGCGTGGCAGCAACCTCCGAATCAAAGTCAAAATGACCCTCGAAGAAATCGCTACCGGGGTCAATAAAAAAATCAAAGTCCGCAAACAAGTCAGCTGCGGCACCTGCAATGGATCCGGAGCACGCGATGCGAGCAGTGTGGACACTTGCGCTACTTGTCGAGGTGCAGGCATGGTCAACCAAGTGCGGCAAACGCCATTTGGCATGATGCAAACCGCCGTCACTTGTCCTACTTGTAATGGCGCAGGACAAACCATCAAATCTCCCTGTAATGTTTGCAAAGGCGACGGACGTGTCTTCGGCGAAGAAACCATTGATGTAGATATCCCGGCGGGTGTAAATGAAGGCATCCAACTCAGCGTCAACGGGCGTGGCAATGCTGGCGCAAAAGGTGGCCCGGCAGGCGACTTGCTTATCGCCATCGAAGAAATGCCGCACGAAGAACTTACGCGAGAAGGCAGCAATGTAGTTTTCGAACTCTATCTCAACTTTGCTGATGCAGCCCTTGGCTCGAAAGTAGATGTACCCACCCTTGATGGCCGTGCCAAGATTACCATTCCTGCAGGCACCCAGGCGGGCAAAGTTTTCCGATTGAAAGACAAGGGATTACCTGCTTTGCAGAGTTACGGAAAGGGAGATCAATTGGTACACGTAAACGTATGGACACCTAAAAAAGTCAATGATGAAGAGCGTCGATTGCTCGAAAAACTCCGCGAAATGCCAAACCTTCAGCCTACACCAGGCAAGGAAGAAAAAGGCTTTTTTGAACGTGTTCGGGATTTGTTTGAGTAGTTATTTGCCTTTGGAACAAATGCATAAGTAATGGCTTGGGGTTTTGGGGGAAAAAAAAACAGGGGAATTTATTTTTAACCCTGGTGTTTTTTTTGCAAAAAACAAACCAAAAAATTAAAAAAAAAAAAA
>JBBQLD010000124.1:0-10795 GCA_038327555.1 Chitinophagales bacterium | reverse complement strand
CTCACCCCAACTCCAACCCTTGTCGCCGCCATGTCCACTCCAACCGGTGTAAATATTGGCGTTGTTCGTTGTTTTGAATATTTTTTCCCAACCAGTGCCTCCGGTTTCAGATTTCATCACCAGGGGAGCACCAAGTGAGTTATCGCTGCCGCCCAGGTAAATTGTATTCGGGTCGTTCCATGCCATAGCTACATACATCACAAAATCGCTGCTGAAATCAATACCTGCGGATTTAGATTGCCAAACTCCGGAGGCATTATCCATGACATACACGCCTTTGGAAAAGCCCCAGTATTCCCAAGGCATTACGCCGTTGTAAACATCTGAAACATCAGCAGTAATGCAAGCGAAACGAGTAGTTACACCGCTTTTTCCGGCAGCGAAACTCCAGATAACTTGTCCGGCGGCCAAGCCAGTCGAAGGCATCAGGCTGAATGAAGTTCCACCATTTGTGCTTTGGAAAACACCCTCGTTGGTGCCTATGTAGATATTTTGCCCATCAAAAAACGTTCCGCCCATGATGAGGCCGACCCCGTTGTTGGCTGCGTGTTTTACCAATTTTAAGGTGTTGCCAAAATCATTGCTGATAAAAATATCGCCGTAGTAATTCAGCAACAACTGACTAGGTTTCTGATAATTGGCAGCCATTCGATACACAGCTTCATTGTTGGGATCATGGCCGGGAAGCACCTGCCAACTATTACCGCCATCGGTAGTACGGACGGGGTAACCGTTGTTTCCGTCATTGTGGTTGGAGTAGGCAATGTTTGCATCGTTGGTCCATTCGTAGGTGGAGTTTGCGCCAAAGACCTGAAGTTTTTGAAAGGGTATTTGATCGTAATTGTGGCCAAAGTCGGTGGTGTGAAATAATTGACTCATGTCACAAGAGACATAAAATTCATTGTCGTTAGCGGGATTAATTTTTGGAAAGAAGAGCGCGCCGCCGCCGCCAACGCCCCTGGGCTGGAAGTTTAGGGTTTGGGCCTGTAGGGTGGAAAAAAGCAGGAGGAAAAGTAAACTCGCTTTCGCACTTCGTGCTACGGCGGGTAAAGTGGGTAAAGCTGAAACATAGATTTTTTTCATGGAAATCGGATTTGAGTATGAAAAAGAAAGGTCAAAATTAAAACTTTTGCGCGCTGAACAAAATCTCTGCTGAAAGCCCCAATCCATTTTCTACCTTTGCATCCCGTAACAAAGTCTTGATTTTAGACTGCTGGACCTTAGATTTACGATGCAACAATCAGAAAGTCTACTTCCTAATACTCTAAAATTCAGGCAAAAACTTACTATGACGAAATACATCTTTGTTACGGGCGGAGTCACCTCCTCGCTCGGAAAAGGAATTCTTTGTGCCAGCCTCGCTAAATTACTTCAGGCGCGCGGCTTTTCAGTCACCATTCAAAAGTTCGACCCCTACCTCAACGTGGATCCCGGTACGCTCAACCCGTATGAGCATGGCGAATGCTACGTTACTGATGATGGCGCGGAAACCGATCTCGATCTCGGCCATTACGAACGTTATCTCAACACCCCGACCTCTCAGGCCAATAATGTGACCACCGGACGGATTTACCAAACGGTCATTGAACAGGAGCGCGCAGGTGCCTTTTTGGGCAAAACCGTGCAGGTCATCCCACACATTACCGACGAAATCAAACGGAGAATGTTGCTTTTGGGCCAATCGGGTAAGTACGACATTGTACTCACTGAACTGGGCGGTACAGTGGGTGATATCGAGTCGCTCCCCTATGTGGAGTCGGTGCGCCAATTGCGTTGGGAACTGGGCAAAGAGCACTCGCTGGCCATTCACTTGACGCTTATTCCATACCTCAATGCAGCCAAAGAGCTCAAGACAAAACCTACACAACACTCTGTAAAAGAGCTACTTAGCCTTGGAGTTCAGCCGGATATTCTAGCCTGCCGGACAGAGCATCCGCTAAGTATTGAGATTCGCCGGAAGTTGGCACAATTCTGCAATGTGGAAACCTCTTCCGTGATCGAAATGATCGACGCGGAGACGATTTATGATGTGCCTTTGCTACTTCATAAAGAGCGTTTGGATTCAGTGGTCATTTCTAAACTTCATTTAAAGGATACCAAGGAGCCAAATCTTACGACTTGGAAAAACTTTTTGGGCAAGCTCAAAAATCCCCTTCATGAAGTCAAAATCGGGCTCATCGGCAAATACAACGAACTTCCTGATGCCTACAAATCCATTTACGAATCGTTCGTGCATGCAGGAGCCGTAAACGAATGCAAAGTGCGCGTGCTCCCCATTCATGCGGAAGCATTGGAAGGCAGTTACAAAGATGTGAGTAAGGCTTTGGCTGGTCTTAATGGCATCTTGGTCGCACCCGGTTTTGGCGAGCGCGGTATTGATGGCAAAATCAGTGCTATACGTTATGCCCGAGAAAACAACGTCCCATTTTTTGGTATCTGTCTGGGCATGCAAACTGCTTGCGTCGAATTTGCCCGCAACGTCTTACAACTCAATGGGGCAGCCAGCACAGAGGTGAATGCCGATACCCCGCATCCCGTCATTGATATGATGGCAGAGCAGAAAAACATTACCCAAAAAGGAGGGACGATGCGCCTTGGGGCTTATGATTGCAGTTTAAAGAAAAAGTCAAAAGCCCTGGAAGCCTATAAACATGCTCAAATCAGCGAACGCCACCGTCACCGTTGGGAGTTCAACAATAAGTATTTGGCTGATTTTGAAAAGGCGGGTATGATAGCCACCGGGACAAATCCAGAAACCAACTTGGTTGAAATTATTGAGATTCCTGCACTGAAATGGTTTGTTGGGGTGCAATTCCACCCGGAGTTGAAAAGTACCGTTGAAAATCCACATCCATTATTTGTTGCGTTTGTGAAGGCTGCGATGGGGTAAGGAACGCGGTTGGAATAAAGGTACAATTTTGGCGGCCTTATTTTGCTCCTCTCTTCGTTGCTCGTCGATTTTTTAGTCCCACTAAACGCCCTCCTCGCGTCTTGACAGAGACAAAATCGACACCACAAAATTGTATCTTTATTCCAACCGCGTTCCTAAGGAACTACTCGGCAGGGCAGAATCAACTTTTAACCTAAAACAATGTTAGTGCTGGCTGAGCAAGCTGAAAGTTCAGAATCGATTAAAACTAAATTTTGCAGAATGAGCGCGTTGGAATTTTCGCTCAGGGGAAATTTAATCCTGTGGTAAAGTTAATTTTAATGCCAAATGTGATTTAAATTCTGCGGTACATTGTTTTTGGTCTATTTTTGCCTCGATTTTCAGGCTGGCACACACTTTGCAACAATAAGCCAACAGCCACGCCGTTTCTACCCACAAAGCTCTAAAACATCGTCATTCATACCGAAATCAAGCATTTTCTAAAATGAAAAATTGGCAAAAATTCCTCGCACTAGCCTTCATGGCTGCTTTTTTCCTCCTCGAATCTTGCCACAGGGGCTACGGCTGTCCAGGCGCAGACTTGTAAAAAACTATGGCACTCCATTGGATCCCGCTCGAAACCTTTGAGGCAATCGAGCAGATTAAAAAACGCTCGCAGGAGATTCCTTGTCTTATTTTCAAACATAGCACTCGATGCAATATTTGCACGATTGCTAAGTACAGACTTGAAGATGACTGGGATTTTGACCCTGATGAAATGGAGGCCTACTACCTTGATGTACTCTTGTTTCGCCCTGTTTCGCTTCAGATCGCGGATACATTCCAGGTGCATCATGAGTCGCCTCAGGTTTTGCTCATCGTGAATGGGGCATGTATCTATGATGCTTCACAACTAGACATCACGTTGGAAGAACTTCGAGAAGGTTTGACCGCAAAATTTTGATAATCAATTTCAATACCGATTTCGAAAGGTGTCTACGCTATGTGGACACCTTTTTTAATGCTTTCTTTGCTGCTTGAAAACGCTTAGACTCCTCGCTCGATTACTGTTTTTTATGGGCTATACTGCCCTTATTGTAGCCGAAATCTGGCTGCGCAATCGTTTGTGGGGCGATAACATCCACCGTTCCATGCGTGTGCGTCGCCGATGGGCGCGAAACTTGCTTCGAGGCGTTGGAATAGGCATTCAAACCGAGGGGATCGCCCCAGACTTTCCTTGCCTGATTGTCAGCAACCACAGGTCTTATCTCGACCCCATTCTTATGCTTCGGGATGTACCGGGCTACCCTGTAGCAAAAGCCGAGCTCGCAAAATGGCCGATCATTGGGAAAGGAGCGAAAATGGCGGGTATTCTTTACCTCCGGCGTGAAAGTGCAGGCAGCCGATCTGGCATCTTACGTCAAATGTTGGAAAGGATTGAAGCTGGTTTCCCAATAATTATTTTCCCGGAAGGCACCACATCCGGTTTGCCTGGTACTTTGCCTTTTAAAATAGGCGCTTTCAAGTTGGCCGCTCAATCCAATATTCCAATTGTACCCGTGGCATTGGTATTTGAAAATGAGCGAGATTTTTGGATTGGCAAAGAATCGTTTTTAAGCCACGCTAAAAGACGTTTTATGGAACCCAAAATTGCAGTAAAGCTCTGTTACGGATTAGCAATACGCCATGATGATCCAGATATCCTGTGCGCCCAATCACAACAATGGATCGATGCTGTTTTGCTTAGGAATGTGCAACCGTTTGGTAAATAACAACTTGTTTCCTTCAGATAGCTGCTTTTGCAATTTGTAGCAAAGTTTTACGGCTTCTAGGAAAAGACGAACTAAAGTTCGTCCTACATTTGCGCCCTAATTTATCCAGTCTAATCCTATGGTATCCTTTTCTTCCTTTCCAATCTTTTCTGCCCAATCGTTTAAGCACAAAAACATGAACTCAAAAAAGTCTTCTGCCCGTCGTGGTATCTTGGCTCTATTGCTACTCCTTCTGATTGGCGGCTCCTATTTCGCATGGGAACCTATCAAGGGTTTTTGGTTTCCTGCTGTTCCGAACGAGCTTGCTGATCCTTATGTATGTATCCCCACGGGTGCTTCCTTTGAAGACGTTGTTCGGATCTTGAAAAAAGGTGGCTTTATCAAAGATGAAGTAAATTTCAGGTGGCTTTCTGAACAAATGAAGTTCAAAAAGGACAAAATGCGCTCAGGTCGTTTTAAGGTTGAACCGGGTTGGACCAATCGACAACTCATTCAACAATTGCGTGCCGGAGAACAAGCCTCTGTAAAAGTGGTACTAAACAACGAACGCTTGACAGAAGAAGTGGCCGGGAAAGCAGCCAGATTTATTGAGGCAGATTCAAATTCTCTTTTGAACGCCTTCCGGGATAAAGCATTGCTACAGCAATTAGGGTACTCTGAAGCGACCCTGCTAACCGCATTTATTCCAAATACTTATGAAATGTATTGGAATACAGATCCTAAGGCTTTTGTCAATAAAATGGTCAAGGAACATGACGCATTTTGGGACAGGAACAACCGCCGCGCAAAAGCTCAGGCGCTTGGGTTGACGGAGAAAGAAGTCTACACACTCGCGTCTATTGTGGAGCGTGAAACCAACGAAAACATTGAAAAAGCCACTATTGCAGGCGTTTATCTCAACCGTTTGCGCATTGGAATGAAACTCCAGGCTGACCCCACTAGCGTGTTCGCTACCCGCGATTTTACCACCCGTCGTGTTACCGATTATCATACCAATTTTGATTCGCCTTACAATACCTACAGGTATAAAGGCTTGCCACCTGGCCCGATCAGTATGGCTTCTATTCCAAGTTTGGATGCGGTTTTAAACTTTGAAAAGCACAATTATCTCTATTTCTGTGCAAAACCTGACGAGTCTGGAACCCACGCTTTTGCAGAGTCTTTTGCAGCACATAAAGTCAATGCAGAACGGTTTCAGGCTTATGTTCGGCAACATCGAATGTGATTATTGACACGTTCCTTAGTAGAACATTCCGGCTAGGCAATTCACAATCAGTGGTAAACGAATAGTCAGCTAATCAATCAACAAATTATGAAATACAAACTTTTAGGTCGATCGGGCTTACGTGTATCTGAACTTTGTCTTGGTACCATGACTTTTGGTACGGAATGGGGTTGGGGGGCAGACAAAAGCGAAAGCCAGAAGATATTCGAAACTTACGCGGGGCGCGGCGGAAATTTTGTGGATACCGCCAACCGTTACACAGAAGGTACGAGTGAGCGTTGGCTCGGAGAATTTGTGAAAAGTGATCGCCACCACTTTGTAGTTGCCAGTAAATATACGTTACGAGATCAAACAGGTGATCCCAATTTCGCAGGAAGTCACCGAAAAAATATGATGCGCTCGGTGGAGGATAGCCTACGTCGTCTTGACACCGAATTTCTTGACCTTTTTTGGGTACACGCCTGGGATCATTTAACGCCCACCGACGAAGTGTTGCGCGGCTTGGACGATCTTATTCGCAGCGGGAAAGTGCTTTATATTGGCGTTTCTGACACGCCGGCATGGGTGGTAAGTCAGGCAAATACGATGGCTGAATTGCGCGGGTGGACGGCATTTGCAGGACTTCAAATTGAATATTCCTTGTTACAGCGCAGCCCGGAACGAGATCTTTTACCCATGGCTAAAGCCTTTGGGATGGCTGTAACACCTTGGGGTGCTATGGCCGGCGGAGCGTTGACGGGTAAATACTTGAAGGGTGAAGCTGGTAGAATTGTAGCTCAAAGCGCCCGCCGTAATAATCGAGCCAATAAAATTGCTGCCAAGGTGGTAAAAGTAGCCGAAAAACTTGGGGTTTCTCCTGCTCAAGTGGCCATAAACTGGGTTCGTCAGCGAGATGCTGAACTCAATTGTATTCCATTGATAGGCGCGCGGACGGCTGCACAACTCGAAAACTCGCTGGGCTGCCTCAATTTTGTTTTACCTGAAAAATATATCCTCGAGTTAGATGCGGCCAGCGAAATTCAACTGGGATTTCCGCATGAGTTCCTTTCTTCGGATAATGTTCGGGAGCTAATTTATGGCGGAAAATATGAAGATATTTCACGTTAATGTGCAGCAGAACGCGTTTTGGAAAATAAACAATAGTGCCGGAACAGCGTTCCAGCATACTTAATTTGACCAACAATTCCATGAATTACTTCAAAAATATCCTTGAAACCATAGGCAACACCCCCTTGGTAAAACTCAACAGCGTAGCTGCGGAAATACCCGGATTGGTGTTAGCCAAGGTGGAAACCTTCAATCCAGGTCACAGTACTAAAGACCGAATGGCGGTAAAAATGATTGATGATGCAGAGGCTCGTGGAGACTTAAAACCTGGAGGCACCATTATTGAATGCACCTCTGGCAACACAGGAATGGGCCTTGCTTTGGTTGGCTGTGTGCGGGGGTATCGTTGCATTTTTGCTACAACCGACAAACAAAGTAAAGAAAAAGCTGATTTGCTCAGAGCGCTTGGTGCGGAGGTGATTGTGTGCCCAACCAATGTAGGGCCGGATGATCCACGTTCCTATTATTCCATCGCGCGACGTTTGAGTACGGAAATTCCCAATTCTTACTGGTGCAATCAATACGATAACCTTTCGAACCGCCAAGCCCACTATGAAAGCACAGGCCCTGAGATTTGGAAGCAAACAGACGGCAAAATCACGCACCTGGTAGTAGGTGTTGGCACAGGTGGAACCGTGAGTGGCACTGCGAAATATCTAAAAGAGCAAAACCCTGACATACAGGTTTGGGGTGCCGACGTGTACGGTTCGGTGTTCAAAAAATATCACGAAACTGGAATATTTGACCCTAAAGAAATTTATCCCTACATCACGGAGGGCATTGGAGAAGATATTTTGCCTGAAAATGTGGATTTCAGCCTCATCAATTTGTTTGAAAAAGTGACGGATAAGGACGCAGCACTCTGGGCCAGACGCTTGGCCCGCGAGGAAGGCATTCTGCTCGGGTATTCTGCGGGCAGTGCCATGGGCGCACTTTGGCAGCTGCGGGGCAAACTTAAAAAAGAAGATGTGGTAGTGATCATTTTCCACGACCACGGTAGTCGATATGTAGGTAAAATTTACAATGACGATTGGATGCGTGAGCGTGGATTCCTTGAAGATGAGTTGAAAATCAGCGACTTAATCGCTCGCAAAAAAGACCGCCGCTTCTTTGGCGTGCAGATGAGTGAATCAGTACGAAATGCATTTAATTTGATGAAATCACACGATCTGAGCCAATTACCAGTTTTGGATGGCGAGCAGATTGTTGGTTCTATTACAGAGACCAATGTGCTCCATTTCTTGCTGGAGAACCCGCTGCACAACTCGGAGAAATCTTTAAAGGAGGTCATGGGTGATGCATTCCCGATGGTAAAAGACGATTTGCCCATCAGTCAGCTCAATCGCTTCATTTCTAAGGAAATCCCGGCGGTTATTGCCACTGACCGCTCCGGCGGCATGCATGTGGTAACCCAATATGATTTGATTCAGGCCGTTTGATTGGATGACCGTATATTGACCTGACTTATGTGTCAGTTTTTCCCATCTTTGTGCTTTATAATTTTAATCCTTGCCCCTAAGAAACGCGGCATCAATAACTTAGTCATTCTAAAATGACTAAGTTATTGATGCCGCGTTCCTTAGCAAACCTCCCGTCCTAATTTCTAAGGTTTATACAACGCACTGTTAATCGCTTTTTCGGGCGGAAGAAAATCGGGAATCCACCGTTTCTGCGCCTGGCGAAAACAAACCGAATTTCTAATGGACATGAAAACACACACTTTGAGCAAGCTTACATCCCCCCAAATCTTCATTTTTAGCCTGTTCTTTTTTCTTCCGCTTTTTCTTCAGGGTCAAACAGTTGAGGATTGTACCAATGGCCTGGATGATGATGGTGACGGACTGATCGATTGTTTTGACACAGATTGTACCTGTACCGGGCAATGCGATAGCTTTTATTACTCCACCTGCAATCCTGATTGTTACTATCTGCCGCCATGTGGGCCAGTTTCTTTGGCAACCAAATGGGTTTCAAACGCTGAAACAGGCACGTATTCGCCCTTGGTAGCCGGGGATTTGGATGGCGATGGAATTCCTGAAGTGGTAACGACATTGGTAGAAGGTTCCGAATTATACATTCTGAATGGAGCTACGGGGCAAATTAAACTACAAATTAGCAACCCGAGCACTGTTTGGGTCGGCGGAACCGCCCCTGCCATTGCAGATCTGGATAATGACGGTTTTGGGGAAATTGCTATCGTAGGTTCAGACAGAAGGCTGTATTGCTATGAGCATACCGGAGCGCTTAAATTTGTCAGCACAGCTTTGGTCGGATATGCCCTTCGCTATCGATATGGAGTACCTAATATAGCCGATTTTGACCACAATGGATTCCCTGAAATAAATCTTGGCAATCAGGTCTTCAATGGTCAAACTGGGGCGCTTTTAGCTTCTGGTGGCAATTTTTTATCTGACGGAGAACATCCGGCTCGGGTAGCCTTGGGGTACTCTTTCGCTTCGCCCGTGGCGGTGGATGTATTTCCAGCAAATGCATGTTTTGGCTGCCAGGGTTTGGAAATCATCGCCGGCAATCAAGTCCTTTCGGTTAATTTGGTCAATGGCTTAGTCCTTCCCGTTGCATTTGCCCCTGCGGGTTATTCGGATGGATTTACCAGTGTAGCCGATTTTGACGGCGACGGTGATCTGGATGCGATTGTGCAAGGACAAAGAGCAGGTCAGAATACGGTATATATTTGGGATATACAAACTGGTACCATTATGCGCGAATACCAATTGCTCAACAACTGGAGCGAAGGGGCCTCGCGGGTAAATGTTGCAGATCTCGACGGTGATGGTCTGCTGGACATCAGTTTTGTTTGCCATCCCTGGATTTATGCGCTTAGAAATGATTTTACCCCACTTTGGATAAACCCGGTCAACGACCCCTCCTCCATTACGTGCACCAGCATTTTTGATTTTTGTGGTGATGGATCTTCTGAGATTATTTATCGAAGCGAAGAAAAATTGCAGATTCTGGATGGTGCAACCGGAAATGTAAACTGGGAAGATGTTTGCCTAAGTTTTACCCACATTGAAAATCCACTGGTCCTTGATGTAGATGGCGATGGGAAAACTGAAATTTTAATTGAATGCGGCACCAATGGCAGCAAGGTTACCGGGACAGTGATTGCCTATGAAGCCGTTGGAACGCCTAACATCAGCACCCGAAAAGTCTGGAATCAGCATGGGTATTTCAACACCAATATCAATGATGATCTAAGTGTTCCGCGCTTCCAGCAAATGCAGCATCTCGTTGGAGACAAATTGCAATTGAATACTTTTATGAATCAGTATTTCAATCCAACCTTCCCTTCGCCTGATGCGATTCTGACTTTATTAGGCACGCCTGTATGCGACCAGGATTCCATTATACTGACGGTAGAAATCTGCAATGTGGGTGATAATATCTTTCCGCAAAACACCCCAATCTCGGTATATACCGGAAACCCACAAACCACAGCAGCCCTCTGGGGTGGTATCGTGGCAAGCTCGCCACAGCTTGGGTTGGGTACCTGTGATACCCTAACTTTCCGTATGCCAAGGATTACAAACGATACCGTTTTCCTTGTACTAAACGATGATAATTCTACTCCAACACCGTTCAATTTAGGCACCGATTTTCCGGTTACTACCATTGGAGAATGTGGCTTTGCCAACAATATTGCCTCGTTTTACCTGCCTTACCAGCCAAAAATGGTGTTTTTAGGTCAGGATACTTCGATCTGCGACTTGAGCACGATGCTGCTGGATGCTGGTGGTAACGATCTCGTATCTTGGGTCTGGGCCGATGGCTCTACGGATACAACATTTACAGCGCTGGGTC
>JBBQLD010000123.1:0-10820 GCA_038327555.1 Chitinophagales bacterium | reverse complement strand
TACCTGAAAGTAACAAGTTATTATTTACAAGTTCCTAAAAGATTAATTCGCGAAGGTAAGGCTAGTGCAGCGCCCGGCCAATAACCTATGAATATGGCGGCAAAACTTTTTCTTTCGCTTCGTTTTTGTTGGTTAATGCCGAATACTTTCGGTAGCACCCTCCATCGGCTGTTACAAAGTAAAAATTTGGTCTTCTCAGTTGTACAAGGGTGTTCAAAAAGGTGTGTCACACCTAAATTTGTTGGGGACAATCCATAGCATGGGCCAGGTGTGCCACGGTTTATTGTTTTAAGGTTCACAGCCCAATTTTTGAAGCACCCATGCGCCAAACAGCAAGGTAATGGTTCCTTTTACCGTAAAAAAAATGACTCCTGCCCAACCAAGTTTTCGCAGGTATGCTTTCAAGTTCTTTTTTTCCATGTTCAGCAGTTGTTTCTTCCTGTTCAGTATGCGCATAGGAAAGGAAATGTATCAATTGGTTGAATTTTGCGTTAGAATTCAGGTAATAGGGTTGTGCTTGATTGTTACCAAAGTCATGCAAGTACCATAGATAATGCCACCCAAAACGATTTTTATGAAAATAAGTTGATGCGTGTGCGCTTTGAAAATGAACAGGCGTAAATTCTTCCAAGAACTGTAGGTTAGGAACTTTACTTTTGCAACACTAAATCAAAATCTTATTTCTGTACTTCGAACATGAAACAATTCCTTATAGCTGTCTTTGTGCTTGTTGCGTTGGCTGTTTTCACCCAAACCGCTTGCTACTACGATAACGAAGCTGAACAGTATGGTGTAACTACTTGCGACACGGTAGCCACTAGTTACAGTGCTGACATACAGCCAATTATCCAGGCCAATTGCATTTCTTGTCATGCGCCAGGCGGGCAGCAAGAAAGCAGCCCTTTTATTACCTACGATGGATTGAAACTTTACACCCTAAACCGTGAAATCGTAGATCGAATCAAAGGGAATGGAGTAAATCCTATGCCTCCATCTGGTGCAATTTCTGATTGCAACCAACAAAAAATAGAGGCCTGGGTAAATGCTGGGGCCCCAAATAATTAGCTTGTGTCTGGAAAATCCGCTAATACCAACAGATACTTACCAATCACCTTTTAATTTTTTATCCATGTCTGGGAAACGCATCCTGCTTTTAATTCTGGGGCTTGGCCTCATTGGTGCAGCTATTGGCTTTGCGCTTTGGAACAAACCACATGAAAATATGACTAATTCTAAAGCTGCTGAAACCGTAGAAGCCAAAGCTCTTTTTCAAGCCTATAATGCCGATGAAAACGCCGCAAACGTCAAATATCTTGGCAAAACCATTGCCGTTATCGGCACGGTGAAAGAATCTTCAAAGCCAGATGGCGGCCCTGCAAAAATAACACTAAATACAGGAGACGAATTTTCTATCATCTGCGAACTAGACGCGCTGAGCAAGCACCCCCGGACAGACTTTACCATTGGTGAAACCGTCACCTTTAAAGGAAAATGTGACGGACTCAATCTTGATGTTCAACTATCTCGGTGCGTGGAGGTCAAATAAACAATGAAATGCAAAAGGCAGCTATTGGCAGGCTACTATTGGCATATTCATCGTCTAAACTTAAAATACATCCTTTATCGCTTAATCATTCAAGCAAACTCACACTTTATGAAAAAATTATTGATTTTTTGTGCTGCTTTTTTCGTGCTTACGATTGCAGCCTCCGCCCAAACTAGCCAAAAATTCTTTACCCGCGACGGCAAAGTTAAATTCGATGCCACAGCGGCCTCATCACCCGAAAAAATTGACGCATTGAGCAATAGCGCCACTTGTGTGCTGGATGCTTCCAACGGTAATTTCCAATGGGCTGTTCTGATCAAGGGCTTTCAATTTGAAAAATCCTTGATGCAAGAACACTTTAATGAGAATTACATGGAGTCTGGTAAGTATCCAAAAGCAACCTTTGTGGGGAAGATAACCAACCTGAGTGAAGTAAATCTTGCTAAAGACGGTGTTTATAATGCTGTTGTAGCTGGACAAATGACCGTACACGGCGTTACAAAGGAGATTACTACGAACGGTGCACTTACCGTTAGCGGCGGTAACATTAAAGTCAACGCAGGATTTAATCTCAAACTTGCTGATTATAATGTTGACGTTCCTTCTTTGGTGAGTGACAAAGTTGCTAAAGAAGCCAAAATTCTGGTGGATGCCTTGCTAGTCCCCAAGCAGTAAATAGGCTTTGGATTGTTGGGCGTTGGATAGTCAAATTTCCAACGCCCAATTTCTTTTATATTTCACGCACACTCTTTTATGAAAAAAATCTACTTTTTACCTGCCAACGTTTTGACAACAGTTTGTTTTCCCGCCCTATTTTTGATAGCAGCGGGCCTTTTTTTGCCCCAAAGTCTGAGTGCTCAAGATGAAGATCTGCTCTCTCTTCTTGGAGATGAAAAAACGACGGATTATGCTACGGCTGCCTTCAAAGCCAATCGTGTAGTGAATGGACATTCCATCGAAAACACCCCAAAAGGCGTACTGGATACCAAGTTTTCTCACCGATTTAATCCAATTCGGCAAGGCATTTATGATATTTTTGGCCTTGATGGTGCTTCGATTCGTATTGGTGCGGATTACGGCGTTACGAATCGATTCATGATCGGGTTTGGCCGCAGCACTTACGAAAAAACAATTGATGGCTTTGCTAAATACAAGATCTTACGTCAATGTTCAGGTGCCAAAAACATGCCGATTACTTTATCTTATGTGATTGACGCACAGTTAAAAACGATCAAGTTTGCTGATTTAGAGCGCAACAATAAGTTCTCCGACCGCTTATTTTATATGCATCAGGTACTCATCGGGCGAAAATTCAGTAACAAGCTGTCTTTACAGCTCATGCCGACCTTACTCCACCGAAATCTTACCACTTCAGCCCAGGATAAAAACGATGTATTTTCTATTGGAGCAGCTGGTCGCGTCAAACTCACGAAGCGTGTTGCGCTCAATGCTGAATACTATTATGTGCCTGAGGGGCAAATAGAAGCACCTTATGCTAACAGTCTTTCGATTGGTTTTGACATCGAAACAGGTGGTCATGTGTTTCAACTGCATTTCACCAATTCGGCTTACATGACTTCAAAAGCATTTCTTACGGAGACAACTGAAGACTGGTTTTTCAAAAACGGGGACGGGAAAATGCTGAGTGGAATCCGTTTTGGATTTAACATTTCGCGGGTATTCACCCTGAAGAAGCCGAAATTGCAGTAGTGCGAAATTTATTTCGCTAAAAATCAATCTGTTGCGCGAAATTTATTTCGCTAAAAATCAATCCGTTTCGCGAAAGTCATTTCGCCAAATCATTGTACCAAGCCAAACTTCGAACTACACCTGCCTCCGTAGGCTCGATTATTTTCAAGGAAAACGGCAACACGTCCGGCAAGGCCATGCGCACTGTGCCGGACGAGTTTTTTTTGTCCTGTTGCATCAGACCCCAGATGGCCTGAAATGCGGATTCGGGGATGTTTTGATGCGGAAAGATGGTTTGGCCTAGTGCCAATAGTTCTGGCAGGAGATTTTTCCTCCCTTCAGTTTGTGATTCACAAATCATCCCGATGTAAACGGCTTCCCCATGGGTAAGTGGTTCTTCGGTTTCCATGAACCAACTTTCAAGCGCATGGCCGATGGTGTGGCCAAAATTTAAAAGCATCCGTAGCCCTTTCTCGAAGGGGTCTTCTTGCACCACACGTACTTTGACGGCGATGGATTTTTGGAGTATATGGAGCCACTGGTCAGCCGAGCTTTCCGAAAGTTTAATCCCGACAAGCTCTTGATCGGAAAGGTATCCAAGACTAGGATCGCCAATCAGCGCGTGTTTTATCACTTCGGCAAAGCCGCTGCGCAGTTCTCGTTCGGGTAGGGTTTGAAGAAACTTAGGATCTGCGAATACCGCAGCTGGTTGTTGAAAAATACCGATCGTGTTTTTTATCCCGTGAAAATCAATGCCGGTTTTCCCTCCTATGGCAGCATCCGTCATGGAGAGTAGGGTAGTGGGGACTTGCACAAAGTCAACGCCGCGTTTCCAGGTGGCGGCACAAAAGCCCCCCATGTCGCCAATGACCCCACCACCGAGGTTAACCACGAGCGCCTTGCGCTCCAGTTTTGCTGCGAGCATGGATTGCCAGATTTTTTCGCAGGTGGCGAGGGTTTTATGCTCTTCTCCCGATTGGATTTCGGTCAAAATTGTTTTTTCGGAAAGTCCTGTTTGCTCCAAAAAATAGGGAAGGCAATGTTGGTGGGTGTGCTCGTCGGCCAGGACAAAAATCTGAGAATACTGCTGGTTTTCAAGCCAAAGAGGGAAGGCCTCGGAGAGTGGGGCTAGGAAAATGGGTGAATTGTGAAGTTGGAAGGTGGGTTGCATGGGGTAAGGCGAGGTGGGTTAATGACATTTATCTAGGGGATCATCTGTGCTGGTTTCGGAGTACCCCGACACGATTGAGACACTACTGCCTTCTGGTCGCATCATCACCTTGTACGGGTAGTCCTATTGCGGGTAGCCAAACTCGAACGCCTACCGCTGCGGCATCCGGATCTCAATTCTAGTCCCTTTGCCCAATTCACTACTCAAACTGAGTTTCCAGCGGTGTTCCTTACACATGGTTTTCACATAGAAAAGCCCGAGTCCGAAACCTTTCACGTTGTGTACATTTCCTGTGGGTACGCGGTGAAATTTATCGAACACCCGTTTTTGGTGTTCTTTCGGGATGCCAATACCGTTGTCTTGCACACTTAACACGAGATAGTTGCCTTCGTTTTGAAGGCCGATATGGATGTCTGGTTTTTCTTTGGAATACTTCACGCCATTGTCTACAAGGTTGTGGAGAATATTGGTGAGGTGAAGTTTGTCTGCGCGAACGAGCGGGTTAGCCGCTTCAAGGTCGAGGTGAAGGGTTCCGCTTTTGTCGTTTACTTTTAGTTCAATGGAAGGCGAAATATTGTGGATGAGTTCGATAAGGTCAATTTCCTCTACATTCAGCTCAATGTTATCTCGTTCGATTTTGGCGAGTTGAAGTACCTTTTCTACCTGGGTGTTGAGCCTTAAAACCTGCTCCTTGATGATACCTGCGTAACGGTTGAGGCGTGGGTCTTCCTGTATTTTTTCGTTTTTCAAAAACACATCGGTGGAAATATTTATGGTCGAAATGGGGGTTTTGAATTCGTGGGTCATATTGTTGATGAAGTCGCGCTGCAACTCCGACAACTGCTTTTGTCTCAAAATAACGAAGATGGAATAAATGAAGAACAACACCGTGAGCAACATGAGCGCGGTGAAACCCACCACGAGCCATATACTGCTTAGGATGTTGGCACTTTTATTGGGGAATAGCACGCCAAAATAGTAGATAAAATCTTGATCGTAATGCTTGGGGAGTGGCTCGGCTAAAGGCAGCGTGTCATCTTTTTTAGTGGAATATTTGACGAGTTTACCGCGCACCATCTGATCGCTGGAGCAGTCAAAAATACCGTATTCGTAGTCTTCTTTGAGTCCCTGGGCTTCAAATGCTTTGCCCAGTACGTGCTCTAAGTCGCTGGCTTCGAACACATTGTTGACATTGACTACCCAATAATTTGTAGATACCTGTTGCACCAGCTTTTGAGTGGGCAGGGCGAACAGGTTCATTTGGGCCAATTGATTGGCCGCATCGAGCATGGCTTGGTTCACCCGACGATTGAATTCCTGTTCTTGTAAATTCCAGGTGCGCAGCACCCAGTAAGTCTGCACCGCAAGAAGGCTTAGGCTGGCTAAGGCTCCCAACACAATTACTCGGCGAATGATGGTGTTTCTCATGATATGGTGATTGGTTTAGCTAATGGTTTGGGGTAAGCTCGCTTTTTGCTTTCGCCTGCCTAGGCTTGGCGGGCAGGAAGGTTACGACTTATTGTAAACAAAACTTCGAAAATTGAAAAGTGTGTTTTAGGGTAAGCCCGCCTTCGCCAAGGCTACGGCGGGTAAACAAAAAAAGCGAAACCATCCGCATCGCAGTTGGTTTCGCCTTTAAATTATCTTGGGAACCTCGCAAGGTTTTAAAACCGACGAGATTTAGTCGAAGTGCTTAGTCATCCATTTCCACGTCGTCACCGCCTTCATTCACTACCTCAAATTTGAGCGCAGCTTCCACTTCAGGGTGGAATTTAAGTGTGGCAGTGTAAGAACCGAGTTCTTTCACCTCCTCGGGCATCTCAACGATGCGTTTTTCAGCGTCTACGCCAAATTCGCGCAGGGCGTTAACAAGATGCTGTGCAGTAACCGATCCAAAAAGGCGGCCATTTTCGCCAGCTTTTGCAGCGATTTTAATATTAGCACCAGCCAACTTGGCTACTACTTCTTTGAAAGCTGCGATGATAACGGCTTCTTTTTTAGAGCCTTGCTTCTTCATGCCTTCGAGGCGAGCCAGGTTTGGCTTATTGGCTACAATACCCAAGCCTTGTGGGATAAGGTAGTTGCGTCCGAAGCCGTCTTTTACTTTTACGACATCGTGCTTAGCACCTACCTTGTCAATATGTTCGAGCAGAATGATATTCATTGCTGTTAAAATTGTATTGTTTAGCGGTTTGGTGGTTCAAAGGCTTGGGGTTTGGCGAGCCAGAAACCTTCAAACTTTGGAACCATAGAACCCAAAAAATTTATTTCATCAAGTCGGCCACGAATGGCAGGATTGCCAAATGACGGGCACGCTTAACTGCAGTAGCTACACGACGCTGGTATTTCAGGCTGTTGCCTGTGATACGACGTGGAAGCAGTTTGCCTTGTTCGTTGATGAATTGGATCAGGAAGTCCGCGTCTTTGTAGTCAATGTACTTGATACCAAATTTGCGGAAACGGCAATATTTTTTGCCGCGCAGCCCAAGTTTTGGGTTGCTAAGGAACTTGACATCTTCTCTGGAAGCAGCCATAGTATGGAACGAGTGAGTGATTGGTGAATGAATAAATTTTAAGCGTCGAGGTCAACGACTTCAGGAGCCGATACAGCTTCGATAGCTTTTTCTTCGGCAGCAGGAGCGGCAGGAGCAGAAGATTCTTTCTTCTTGCTGCGAGAGCCAATGAGGCCCTTGCGTTTGTCGTCGTTGTACTTGATGCCGTATTTGTCGAGTTTCACGGTTAGAAAACGCATGAGGTTTTCATTGCGTTTGAGGTTTAACTCGAATTTTACCAACCATTCGGAGGATTCACAAGCGAACTCGATGCAGTAATAAATGCCCGTAGAACGCTTAGTGATGGCATAGGCCAATTGACGGAGGCCCACTTCATCCACATTGATAATAGTCGCACCTGCGCCTGTTATCTCTTTCTGGATGTTTTCCGCTGTCGCTTTTACTTCATCGCCCGACAGCACTGGGTTTACGATGAAGTTGACTTCGTAATGTCTCATTATGAGTCTGTTATTGAAAAAAAAGAATGAACGTTTTATAAAAACGGGCGCAAAAGTAGCAAATGCCTCACGATTATGCAAATCTGTTTCCAAATTTTATTTTGGTTGCAAACAAATGCCTCCAGCCACCGCGAAAAACTACCTTTGTCCTTTCAATCAAGCAATAAAATGGTAGCGCATTGAACTGATTTTGGATAATATCCGTTTCGCAAATCACTTCATCACTTCATCCCTTCATCACTTTATCGCTACATCACCTCATCCCTTCATCCCTTCATCACCTCATCCCTTCATCACCTCATCCCTTCATCACTTTATCGCTACATCACTTCATCGCTTTATCACTTTATCGCTACATCACTTCATCGCTTTATCACTTCATCACTACATCACTACTATGGCATCAATACGTCAAAAACAAGTAGGCGAACTCATTCGCCGCTTTTTCGGTATGATACTCACCGAAGAAGGCAACAATATTTATGGCCGCGGCAAACTTGTCACCGTCACCGATGTGGTCATGACCCCAGACCTTCTAGTGGCTAAAATCTACATCAGTGTGTATGGCACGGAGGACAAACATGAAGTCATACTACAATTGGAGGACTCCCACACCCTGCTGCGTCAAGCCCTCGCAGGCAAAATCGGAAAGCAAATGCGCCGAATGCCTGACATCGAGTTTTTCCTGGATGACACGGTAGACGAGATGTTCAGGGTGGATGATCTGCTGAACAGGGTGAGCGAGGCGGATAAAGAGAAACATTGACCCTTGGCTTTTAGCTGTCGGGTGTTTAGGAACGCGGCCGCCTCAAATCAACGAATCAACAAATACTCATATCAACAGACCTTGGACTCCATTCTCGACATCGCCCGCCGCACCATACGCTTCGAAGCTGAAGCCCTGCTTGCTCTTGCCAATAGCCTTGATGATAGTACAGATTTTCAGCGGCTCGTCGAAGATGTAGCTGCTGCACCCTCCAGTCGATTGGTGGTCACGGGCATCGGAAAAAGTGCTATTGTAGCCCAAAAGATAGTGGCCACCCTAAATTCTACGGGCACCCCGTCGCTTTTCCTTCATGCCGCAGATGCTATTCATGGAGATTTGGGTATGGTGCAGCCCGCTGATTTTGTTATTTGCCTTTCCAAAAGTGGTGAAACCCCCGAAATTAAAGTGCTAGCCGCCTTGGTTAAGAATTTTGGAAATCCTTTGGTGGCGATCACCGCGAACCAACAAAGCAGCCTTGCCCGACAAGCAGATTATTTGCTTTACACCCCCATTGAGCAAGAAGCAGACCCCAATAACCTTGCCCCGACCAGCAGCACTACAGCACAAATGGCACTTGGCGATGCCCTGGCTGTGACCCTGCTTTCCCGGAAAGGTTTCGGTGCGCAGGATTTTGCAAAATTCCATCCAGGTGGTGCACTTGGTAAGCAACTGTATCTTCGTGTCCGAGACTTGTATCTGCTGCACGAACGACCTGTAGTTGGGCCGGATGCAACTTTGTCGGAGGTGATTCTGGAAATTAGTGCTAAACGTTTGGGTGCCACCGCGGTAGTCAGTCTGGAAGACGAATTGCTTGGTGTCATCACCGATGGCGATCTGCGTCGGATGCTCCAGCGTGGGGGCGATTTTAATGCTGTTTGCGCCCGAGACATACTTAGCCCGGCTGCGAAATCGGTTAGCCCTGATACCTTGGCGGTGAATGCGCTTGCATTGATGCGCCAGCACTCCATTTCGCAGCTTTTGGTGGTAGAAAATGGGCGTTTTTTGGGCATTGTGCACTTGCACGATTTGCTGCGTGAGGGATTGGTATAGCTAATTTGTCAAATTTTCACCTTACGCTCCAGACACACCAAAAAATGGTCTGCCGAAGATGCCATCCAAGATGGGGTGAGTCTTTGCTCCAAGAAGTTTAAAAAGCCCAGCAAGCGTGGCTTTTTCTCAAAAAATGGGTTTAGGTAAGAAGGCGGCAGCCAAAAGCCGAGGGGCTTTACAATTGATCGTATGCTATTGAACTGGAGATGTTTTTGAAATTCAGCAGGCGAATAGTACCAGGTGGAGACCGTCGTTCGAGCGTCAAGTCGCGCTTCCACTGGTTTTTTGTTGAATCTTCGAAAGGCTTCCCGAGGTTTCCATTTTAGGAGAAAATAAAGCGTTTCCCACCAACAAAAACGGCTCATAACAACGGCGATGAATTTCCCGCCAGGTTTTAGTTTTTGGGCAAGAACTGCACCTAATTTTGCTAATTCTTCTGGTGAAACACAGTTCAATCCACCAAAATTGGAAAAAATGAGGTCAAAATTTTCTTCACGTAAATGTTCTATTTCTGCGAAAGTACAAACCTGAACGCTGGCGAATTTAGCCAAGCCTGCCCGCGCTATTTTAACTTTTGCAAGCTCGACCATTTCCGCCGAGGCTTCGGTGGCCAATACTTGAAGACCTTGTTTTGCAAGCCAAATGACATCTTCGCCGGTGCCGCAGTTGAGTTCGAGTACTCTTGGTAGCACGGCCTTTAGGCCGTCGGGATAAGCGTCGTTTACGACGCTATGTTTCGGCTTGAGCAGCGGCGTAAACGCCGCCTCTCCCGACGGCCTAAAGGCCGTGCTACCGATTGCCCAAACGCGCTCTCGCAGCAAACGCCCCACCGCCGTGTGGCTGAATGCCGCATCATATTCATGCGCGATGGCGTCAAAAGCCTCTAAACCAATACGGTTCTCAGAAACCTTATTGGTTTCGCCATTACAACGTTTAGGCATTGGAAACGGGTTTTTCCAGTCGTTGAAGCCGCCAGGCATCCACAGTGGCGGCGGGTGCATAATATAACGCTCGGAATGCACGGCGCAGGTTTGCTTTTTGTCCAGCCAGTATTTTTTGCCACTCGGCACGGCCTTGCTGAAGTCGGAATCGCTTGTGTACGAGCCGGTGAAGCCTGCGATAATAAGCAGGTTGGAAGGTGGCGGGGTACATCATGGCGAGGTCGTCAGAGACTTCCCAGTTTTGTTTTTCGCCGAGCATGGAGCGGACTTTTTCGTAGAATTTAGTGCCGGGAAGCGGATAGGAAACCGAGATGCCAATGTCGTGTGGCTGGAGGGCTTCGACCATGCGCATGGTGGATTCAACATCTTCTTTGGTTTCGCCGAGATAACCGAATTGGAGGAAGAAGCAGACTTCTATTCCTTTTGTTTTCAAAAGTTTAGTGGCTTCAGCGATCTCTTCGACCTTGGTGCCTTTATCCATTGCATCCAGGATTTTTTGGGAGCCGCTTTCTGCGCCCACCCATACTTGATGCAGGCCGGAAGCAGCCAAGGCATCAATATTATCTTCTTTCAAGAGCAGGTCTACCCGACTCTGGATTTTGTATTGAAATTTCAGTTGTTTCGCTTCAACCACTTCGCGGAAACGC
>JBBQLD010000122.1:0-10827 GCA_038327555.1 Chitinophagales bacterium | reverse complement strand
TCCGGGTGGATATGCTCGAAGTACGACAAATCTTTGGAAACCACGATGAGGTGTATCTTTTTGTCGTGGTGCAAGTCGAGCGGCACGGGTGTATTGGCCGTACCCACTATTTCAGGCTTGAACGCAAGTGTGGCGGTTTTTCCCGCCTCAACATTGGCAGGGCTGCTGCTGAAGGCCATTTTATATTGGTTGGTCGTGGCTGCTTTGGCAGGTTCGAGGTTCATACCGCACTTGGAACACTTATCGCCCATTTTGCCAGTCACCTCAGGGTGCATCGGGCAAGCATAAGCCGCGTTTGGATCTGATGGAGCAGCAACGGCATTTGTTGCTTCCAAATCCATGTGGCATTTAGAACATTTGTCGCCCGCTTTGCCCGTTATTTCAGGGTGCATCGGGCAGGCATAGACTGCGTTTGGGTCGTTATTGACGATTTTCGGAGTATTTTTGCAAGCGGCGAACAAGCCGAGCAAACCTACGAGCGCAAAGCCCGCGATGAATAGATTTTTCATAAAAAAACTGATTTTGAATGAATTGTAGCCCGGAACTCTGTTCCGGGAATAGACAAAGAGAGAAACCCGGAACAGCGTTCCGGGATACAGGAACCCGGAACAGCGTTCCGGAATACAAGAACCCGGAACAGCGTTCCGGGATACAAGTAAAGAGCAGAACCCGGAACAGCGTTCCGGGATACAGGGCACACGTATGGCTAACGTAAGCTCATGCGCCTAATTTAGGGGGTTGCCAAATGGGGAGGTAGACGGCTTCGGGCAGATGGTCGGCGAAATAAAATGCCTGTTTTTGCAGAGAAGCGCTTAAAAAAGAAAAAGGCGGCAAGGGAATCCAATCGGGTACAAATCCTGATACAGAATGAAATACTATTCCACAACCTGGACAATGACAACCGCCATTTTTTTCATGGTTGCAGGGGCATTGGTTGCCGGAATTGGAAGATTGCCCGCAGCAATTACCCTTGTTATCGGGAGTCTGGGCTTGCTCCGTTTTGGAACAACAGGATTTTTCTTGTTTCGAGTTGTTTGCATCGTTAGGGCTGCCACACGCCCAAGCCCGGTTCGGCGCGGCTGCGACAAACAGAGTGAACATTAGCAATGTGGCAAAGTAATATTTCATGTACGGGACAAAGGTAAAACGAAGGAATTAAAAAAAAGATTAGGTTTTCATGAGCAGCATTTTTTTACAAACAGAAAATTGAAAATTTTAGCCCCCTTATTTTTCATGCTGACCTAATTTTTAGCCTGCTCGCATTCAACGCCACCACCACCGTGCTCACCGTCATCAAGATCGCGCCCGCTGCGGGGCTGAGCAAAAGTCCCCATTGGCTGGCGACCCCGGCGGCCAGGGGTAATGCAACCAAGTTGTACCCTGTAGCCCAAACAAGATTTTGGATCATTTTCCGGTAAGTCGCTTTGCCAAACAGAATCAGGCTGGCAATGTCTTTCGGGTTGCTGTTTACCAAGACAATCCCGGCGGTTTCGGCGGCAATGTCGGAGCCAGAGCCGACAGCAATCCCAATATCTGCCTGTGCAAGTGCAGGGGCGTCGTTCACACCGTCGCCCGTCATGGCCACAAATTCGCCCTTGGATTGCAGTTCCTTTATTTTCTCTAACTTCTGGTGCGGCAATACTTCGGCAAAAAATCCATCCATGCCGAGTTTTTTGCTCACGCTCTCGGCCACCTGGGTGTTGTCGCCTGTGAGCAGCATCGTTTTGATGCCGTCTTTTTTCAAGATCTGGATGGCCTCAGCGGATTCTGGGCGGATGGCATCGGCCAAGGCAATGTAACCAGCTACCTCGTCGCCCACCAGCACAAACACGATGGTTTCTGCATTGTCGGCAGCGAGGGCGTTTTCGGGTAGTCGTTTTTGCTCGCGCAGGTAACCGGGGCTGACGACGAGGATTTTTTTGCCTTCGACGTTTCCCTGTACGCCTTTTCCGGTAATCGCCTGAAAGTCGGACACTGTGGGAATGGGAGTGCCTTGTTCTTTTACAGCATCCAAAATTCCTGTGGCAATGGGATGTTCGGAGTTTTGTTCCAAGGCTGCGGCGAAGCGGAGCACGTCGTCTTTAGTAAAATTTTTGGCCAAAGCCTCATGGCGCACCATTTTGAATTCGCCAACAGTAAGCGTCCCGGTTTTGTCAAAAACGAGGGTCGTAATCTTGCGGGAATTTTCAAAAGCCGTGCGGTTTTTGATCAATAGCCCATGCTTTGCAGACAAGGCAGTAGATTTTGCGACCACCAGCGGGACGGCCAGGCCCAAGGCATGTGGACAACAAATGACAATCACGGTGACCATACGTTCCATCGAGAAAGCCAGGCCCATATCGGTAGCCAAATACCAGTACGCGAAAGTAAGTGCCCCGGCAGCCAGTGCAATGAGCGTCAGCCAGCGGGCAGCGCGGTCGGCAAGCAGTTGGGTTTTTGACTTCGAGTTTTGTGCATCGCGCACCAGATTGATTACTTTGGACAGGTAGTTGTCGGCACTGGCATGGCTCACAGTCACGCGCAACGAACCATTGCCATTGATGCTCCCGGCGATGACTTTATCGCCCGATTGTTTCAACACGGGTTTGGATTCTCCCGTGAGCATGGATTCGTTGAGGTAGCTTTCCCCCTCGGCGATGATACCGTCTGCAGCAATGCGCTCACCTGGTTTTACCAATATGAGATTGTCTGGTTTCAGGGTATCTGTTTTTACGTCAATGATGTGGTCACCGTGGACGAGGTGGGCATCGGAGGGCATGAGTTGCACCAGCAGTTCGAGTTCTCGGCTGGCGCCGGCGATGGATTTCATTTCAATCCAGTGGCCGAGCAGCATCACGAGAATCAGTGTAGCCAATTCCCAGTAAAAGTCCATACCCGCCAGTCCGAAGGTGACTGCTACGCTGTACGCGTATGCCACCGTGATGGCGAACCCAACGAGGGTCATCATGCCCGGATTTTTGGCTTTTACCTCCTCCCATAGCCCTTTTAAAAACGGCCAACCGCCGTAAACGTACACCACGGTGGCGAGCGCAAAAAGCACCCAATTGGAACCCGGGAACGCCCACGCCACGCCGAGCCAATGCTGAATCATCGGCGACAAGGCCATGATCGGCAGCGTGAGTGCAAGCACGACCCAGAAGCGTCGGCGAAAATCGGCAATCATTCCTGCGTGATCGTGGGCGCCGTGCCCGACATGTCCACCATGCATTTCGCCCGACATCACCGTGCCGTCGGGCATGGTATGGGTAGCCGTTGGGTGGCTGGCATGGGGTTTTGTGGTTGAGGTTTGGGCGTGATGTTTATGGTCTTTCATTTTTTATTTTTTTCTAACTTTCATTTTGCTCAATAAGTCAGCGTGACCCCTGCCCCAATTCCCATGTCGCTGTCATAATGGGTGGATAGCGAAAAATACTTCCCGACGATGTACCGAAAACCAGCCATGTGTTCTTTGTCGGTGTTGATCATCCAATTAAAACGCAGACGTGGGGCGATCGGAATATCCTCCCTGGACAATTGAAAACGGAATTTTCCATCACTGTCTACCCGGGCATCGGCCAGGATCAATAAGGGTAAAGTGTAGGCTACCCCAGCTACCCAGGCCTGGCGATTGTTTCTGTTGCTAGTTTGGCCAAACCAGTTTTTTTCTTCGCTGCCAAAGATGTTCTCCGGACCGCCCGGTGCTTTAAAGTGGTAATCATACCCGGCATACGGATACAGCCATTGCATTTTGCCGATATACCGGCCCAGCATGGTCTCGCTCTCATAGCCATGCCTTTCTTGCAGGCCCAGGTGCCACAGGGTACTGAGCTTCCAGCGGGTTTGTCCAAGCATGGCCATACCGTCGCTGCCATTGCTTTCCAGACCTATTTTGGCCATGAAATGGGGCATTCGATCCTCTGCATACAGTTTACGCCGAGCAAGTTTTGGATCGGGAATCTCCGGGTTGGGTGCCGAGTTTTCATAGCTGAATGAGCGGCCCATACCGCTCATCATGTGGTACAGGATATGGCAGTGGAAAAACCAGTCGCCGCTCTCCGTAGCCGCAAATTCAATGGTATCAGTTTCCATTGGCATAAGGTCCAGCACGTTTTTGAGTGGGGCATATTCCCCTTGTCCGTTGAGTACTCGGAAATCGTGGCCATGCAGGTGCATGGGATGGCGCATCATGGAATTGTTATACAAGATTATCCGCAGGTTTTCGCCTTTTTTGATCAATATAGGATCAGTCTCAGAAAGGGTTTTATTGTCCAGACTCCAGACATAGCGGTTCATATTGCCCGTCAGTTCAAATTTTAGTTCGCGCAAAACGCCTGTTGGCAGGGTCGTTTTTACGGGTGATTTCAACATCGTGTAGTTCAAAGTGACAATGTCCGGGGTTTCGGCCTCCATATTCATGCCCTGCATACTCTTTTCGTTCGGGGCTTTCATTTTGTGGATGTTATGGCCGAGCTTTGAGACTTCCTTACCCGTGATTTCGGGATACATCACCACGTTCATGTCCATTTCCTGGTTGCTCATTTTCATGCCCATGGGCTTTAGGTCGCCATTCATGGACATCATTTGGTTCATCATTTTCATGCCGGCAAAATACTTGAGCTTTGGCAAGGGAACAGCCGCTACTTTTTCACCGCTTCCCAGCCAAAGCGAGGCCGATTTAGTGCGGTCTTCGGGAATGACCAAGAACTCGTAACTTTTGTTTTCTGGAATGCTCAAGATCACGTCATAGGTCTCAGAAACAGCGATGAGCAGACGGTCTACTTCGACAGGTTCCACGTCGTTGCCATCGGTGGCGACAACCGTTATTTTTCCACCTGCATAGCTCAGCCAAAAATAGGAGGACGCTCCGGCGTTGGCAATGCGAAGTCGAACTCGATCGCCTGCCTTGAATTGCGGCTGTTCGTTCAGGCTCTTCCCATTGATTAAAAACTTGTTGTAGTACACATCGCTGACATCCATTGCATTCATCCGTTTCCATTCATTCGTCATTTTGGTTTTCAGATGTCCGGTTCGAATGGCCTCGCTATAACTCTGCGTAGAGCCTTTTTTGATGGCAAACCAATCGGTGGCATTGTGCAAACTGCGGTTTACCTCGCCGGGCCGCATATCAGTCCATTCGCTCAGCACGAGGGGCAGAGTTGGGATGGCCGTTTCTTTTCTTTTGTTGAGGATCAGGGCGCCATACATCCCGATCTGTTCCTGTAATCCGCTATGGCTGTGATACCAGTGGGTACCGTGCTGGATAATTGGGAATCGGTACAAATGGGTCGAATGTGCTTTAATCGGCATTTGGGTCAAATAGGGTACCCCGTCGTATTGATTGGGCAAAAAGAGTCCGTGCCAATGCAGGGAACTCGCTACATCGAGTTCGTTGTGGACAAATATCTCGGCTGTATCGCCTTCGGTAAACGTCAGGGTGGGCATTGGAATGCTGCCGTTCACTGCAATGGCGTGTTTGTTTTTTCCAGTAAAGTTGACGGTCGTATCGCGCAGGTATAGGTCGTAGCGGACGACCTTGGGCGGGCCATTGTGTTCGATAAACTTCATGGCCGTTTCGTTTGCTTTCGGAAATTTGTCCTTGGGCACCTCATCTTTAGGCTTTGATGCAGTTTCCATCGGCATATTTTGTCTTGGCTGCGGCTGCAGATCCAAGGTTTTTGGTTTCTGCTTGAGTACTTTTGTCTTTTTCTTCACCAATTTCATCCCGCACTTTGGACAGTTTCCGGGCTTGTTGGAACTGACTTCCGGATCCATCGTACAAGTATAGATGGTCGGTTCGGCGGGCGGACGGGCGGGGTTTTGTCCAAAAACAAACTGTCCGGCCAGGGTGAACAGGGCAAACAAAAGATTTCTATACGTCATTTCCGGCGTGATTATTTGATGGTTTCGACCGTTTTTCCACAGGTCTGCATGGCCTTGCCATAATATGGGTTGTTGATTTTGTTGTCCAAACTCAACCAGTTCGCACCTTTTCCGCCGTCGTACATGGGGCAGTTTTGGTAATAAATGGGCTGGTCGGTTTTGATGGCCTTCATCACTTCGTGCATATTTTCGGAAAGCGAAACGAAATACTTGCGTTGTTTCCCGGTTTCATCCACGCCTTTGATGCGCGATGCATCATCGCTCAATTTGGTTTGAAATTTCATCCAAATGCTATGTTGGTCGGGGGTCAATTTGTCCATTGGCACGTTTGCAATGCCGTCAAATAGCGATTTTGCAGCCGATTGTGCGCCTTTACCGTCGTCTTTTGCGAGTGCATTTTTCAGGTTGAAATACGAGTCATATACCGTCGAGAGCGGATTGCCGGTTGACATGGCGGCAGCGGCTGCTCCTTTTGCCAGTGTCAAGTCCATACCGCATTTGGCGCATTTTTCGCCTATTTTGCCTGTGACTTCGGGGTGCATCGTACAGGCATAAGCGGAATTTTTGTTGTTATTGACGGCTTGCGGGCCGTTTTTGCAAGCAGCGAAAAAGGTAATTAAGATTGCAATGAGCATAAAATTTTTCATGGTTAAAAATTTAGAATGTTGTTGAAAAAGTTGCACTTCAACCCTGTGGTGGTTTTTAAAAAATTGGAGCGGCATTCATTTTCCCAAAAAAAGAGTGCACGTTGCGAATTATTTACCCGTGCCTTAGCGAAATCAAGCTCGATTTCCATCCCGTCCACCCTGTTGGCAATAGGTAGTTCATTGCCGTCTAGATGATGAATCGTTGAGGCGTTGTACAGCGACCTAAAAAATCATCCCCGCCAGCATCGCGCCGGACATCAAAATCATCAGCGCATCCTCGAACAATGTAATGCGCGACATGGGCAGATTGAACACTGCACCAAGACAAGCGCACTGAAATTTCCGTTTTGCCAGCAAAGACTGTACTACACCAATGAGGCTCATCCCCATCACTAATAAAGCCAAACTATTGGTTATCATCGGGTTGAAATTGAGCAAGAACAACAGGCCCAAGCCAAGTTCGACGAAGGGGTAAGCAAAACCCCAACCAAACCAGCGTCGAGCTATGATGTCGTAACTGCTATACGACATGGCAAAACCGGGCACATCAAGGAGTTTAAAAAACGAAAAAACCAGGAAGAACCCGGCCATGAAATGCCGCATCCAGCGCATCCAATCAAAGTTTCCAGCGGCATATTCGATCAACAAGGTCGCTCCCGTGATGTAGGCAAAAATAAGCAACACTGGCTTGTAGGTTTGCCAGAAGTTGCGTTCCGTATCCTCATTTGTTTCCCTAGAAGCGGAAGGTTTATTGGCGAGTTCCGCGATTTGATATTCCGGGTAATTTTTCAGCGCCGCCTGCAATTCCCCAAGTGGGATATGGCGACTCATTTGAATGTCTGCGTTTTGAAAGTCGGCACTGATTTTTACAGCTTCGACCCCAGCGATTTGGGAAAAGGCCCCTGTAACCTTGGCGACACAACTGCCGCAGGTCACACCAGTCAATTGATATATGTGTGTCATGAAATGGTTGATTTTATGGGGCAAAGGTCAGGGAGAACCGAGCGGTGGTGTTACAAGATTTTGGGAAAGTGTTACAAGATTTCCTATAACTCCTCCAAACCTTTGCGTTTGCTCACGCCCACCGCTTTGAAATGCGTCGGGGTAAGTCCTGTCACTTTTTTGAACTGGCTGCTCAAGTGGGCCACATTGCTATAGCCTAGTTTGAAAGCGATTTCGTTCAAGCTGAGTTCGTCGTACACCAGCAATTCCTTTGCCCGCTCGATGCGCTGGGAAATGTAGCATTGCTCGATGGTGGTGCCCTCTACCATTGAAAACA
Organism: Chitinophagales bacterium; assembly: GCA_038327555.1. Classification (GTDB taxonomy): domain Bacteria; phylum Bacteroidota; class Bacteroidia; order Chitinophagales; family Saprospiraceae; genus M3007. The sequence goes on along the minus strand of JBBQLD010000122.1, from coordinate 3,042 downwards.
GGTTGCTCAGGTAAGAATACTCTTGATGAAGTCGCTCGGTCAGGTAAGTAGAAAGGTTTTCGCGTCGCCCTCCATCGGAGGCCTGGACGTATTCGACGATGGCCGATTTCGCTTGACTGACCAAGCGGCTTGAGCGGTCTTCCAACAATTTGAAACCGTGTTCGGCCAGTGCCCGAGCTAAATGGCTCAGCTGTTCGGGCGCTATATTCTCGGCCGTTTCCACTTCTCCAAGTGCTACATAAAGGGGTATAATGCCATTTTCTTGCAGCACTTTTTTCACAACCCACTTGCAGCGGGCGCAAACCATATTTTTGATGTAAAGCGTTGGCATAGAAATCTATTTCCGACAAATCTACTTCAAACACTGATTCAAGCAATGCAATTTAGGAAACTTCTTGCGTATTGCGTACCAAGCCAATGCCCGAAACGAAAAACAAAAGGCCCAGCGCTCCGTAAATCAACAATGATTTTATATCGCGGGTGCCGCCTGAAGTATTGGCAAAAAGAATCGCGGCATAAATAAGTCCTCCAACACCCGCAAGCGTAAGGATAGAACCGAATAGTTTTTTGACATCCATATTATTGTTTTCTAGCCCCCTGCCACAGCATAAGGGCACCGATTATCATAACAGCAACACCCAGCACTGGAGACCAGGAATAGTAGTGTGGTGCATCCCTTGTGATTTCAAGGGCACCGATATCCACCACTTTTTCTTTGGTGAAGAATTTAAAGGCGGTAAAAAGGGTTAATACCAGTCCAAGTATTAACAGTACAATTCCTGTCGATTTCATAGATCAAATTTTAATGGTTAAAGAAGTTTTCAGCGCAAGATTTTCACACTGCAAAAATCAATCTCTTTACACCAAAATCCCTTACACAATATTGGCAATAAGTTACATAATTCACGCATTACCAAGCGCGTTCAATTCCTCGGCAGTAAATCATATCAATGTTTCATCGCTTGCATATCCATGCCACATTTGGTACATTTGTCGCCCTTTTTGCCCGTCATTTCGGGGTGCGGATTCAAGTTTCAAATGCAACAGGTTTAGTTTTATTATCGGCTGCTTGATAGAACTCAATAGGTGTAATAATGCTATCATGTGCAGTAAGTTTTATTCATTTCTATGATTAGATTACAGCACAAAATAGCTTCGTTTACCCAAGTTATTCTTTTGGGATTTCACTTTCGGCGTCTGCCTCTCAAAAAAAAGACAATAATCAGAATAATGGCTATCGGAATGATCCACATACCCCAACCCATGCCCCAGTAATGATTGTTCATCATTTTATTGATAATTTTGATTGGTTTAAGAAGAATTATGTCGCACCGGGTGCTTCATATTCAAGCAACTGGCACAACATAATTTCTTAGCGACCTTTTACATCTTGCTCATAGCCTTGCATTCTGTTGCGCACTTGCGACAAGCGTCTGCGCATTTTTTGCAATGCTCCATGTGCGCATGTTTTTCACATTCCACCGCACAAGCCTCGCATATTTCTGCGCATGCCTCGCACAAATGGGCGGCATGATCTCCGCCTATACTCATTAGGTTAGCGGCTGCAAAACAAATGGCAGCACATTCCCGATCAAGTTGGATACACTGGACGAGCATTTTAAGGTCGCTCTCGTGCAGACATTCTGTGGCGCAATGATTGCATTCTACTGCACATGCCACACAGGCATCAATACAGGTTTGAAATTTTTGATGACTCATTTTGCTCAGTATTTGATGTTTTCTTCAGATTCGCTGTTGCCCGATTTTTGCAAACGCAAAGTTGATTCCTCGGAAGATTACTTCCTCCGTTTATAATTAGTAACCGGACCTGTATTTATTAATCCGCTACTGCCCATTATATCCGATGAGGAATCTGCCCTCGCGTGATCTACTGCACTATGCAATAAGGCATCTACTTTCAAAGCAGATATTTTCTTCTTCGCCTTTTTTTTGACAACCTTATCGGCTGCATCATTTTTGTTTGCCATTGTTTTTATTTTTTTAACGTTCTCTAAAATTTTCTTCTGATCCTGGTATTCATACTTTGTTATTTGCCCCGAAGCGAAACGCTTCTGCAAAATGTCGAGAGGAGAAATCTGGTTATTTTTTCGGCATCATTTTCATGTTGCCCATTCCATTCATATTCATGGACTTCATTACGTTTGGATGTGTCTTCATTGCATCCATCATCATGTTGCATTTTGTCGCATCAGCATCGCACATTTCCATCGTTTTGTCCATCATCATTTTGCTCATGGCAGTGTCGTTTTTGCTCATGGTCATCATGTTATCCATCATCATGGCATTCATCTTGGAGTCGCTCATCATACCTTGCGCCATCATTTGTTTGCAACTGTCGCTATTCATCATCTCCTGCATCATTTCGGCCATGTAGGGTTGATGGTGCGCAATTTCACCAATTATGGCCTTGCGCTGATTATCGTCTTTGAGGTATTGGTCAGCAGTTTTACTAGAATCGCAAGCAAAAAGGAAACCTACTGCTGCTACAAAGAAGATTGCAAGAATCGTTGAGTTTTTCATTGTCTATATTGATTGAATTGAAATTTAATTACTAATTTCAAAGGTAAATCCAGTTATAGTGGACAGCGTTACACAATTGTATCAATAAGTTACAGGATTCACATATTGGCTAGTTTTTAAACACAAAAAGCACCTCCGCGCAGGCACGGAAGTGCTTTTTGATTCAAGGAGGGGTAATTATCCAATGGTTCGTAAAGAAATCGGCGATGCCGCTTTTTTCATCATCACTTGGACTTATTCTCGAGTCTTCGTGGTCGGCACACGTATGGCTACCCTTACATTATGTTCAGCCCCATCCTCTATGAGCGTAATCATATTTTCCTCCTTTTCCACTCCATCAACGGTCACCGTCATTTTTTCACCCGCAGGGATTTGCACCACTTCAATATGATAGACCGTATTTTCATATCGGTAGTGCGCTTTAAATGATTCCCATTCTTCCGGGACACAAGGGTTGAATTTCAGTATATTTCCCTCCCGCTGCAATCCAAGAAATGATTC
>JBBQLD010000121.1:0-10872 GCA_038327555.1 Chitinophagales bacterium | reverse complement strand
GGCCAAGACCGTCATTCCCTTCGGGCAAAATATTGATCGGCTGACTTGAAGTCACCCGGTCAATATTTGCCTGAGCCGCCCCGTCGCTCCCTGCGTAATAAGGCCGCGTCATCCCAAGATCATCATATTTCTCTTTCAACTCCTGCTCCACCAGGTCTTCCAGCCCATTTTCCAGAATATACTTTTCACATTGCTGATCAATGGCCGCATTCATAAAAAACGCTGCAATCGTGGCCGCCGGACCATTGATGGTCATCGAAACCGAGGTTTTCGGGTCGCAGAGATCAAAGCCTGAGTAAAGTTTTTTGGCATCATCAAGGCAGCAAATTGACACGCCTGAGTTGCCGACTTTGCCATAAATATCCGGGCGATAATCTGGGTCTTCCCCATATAAAGTCACCGAGTCAAATGCCGTAGATAAGCGCGCCGCAGGTAATCCGGCAGAAACGTAATGAAAACGCCGATTCGTACGCTCCGGTCCGCCTTCCCCGGCAAACATCCGCGTAGGATCTTCACCTTCACGTTTGAACGGAAAAACGCCTGCGGTATACGGAAATTCGCCCGGCACGTTTTCTTGCAAACACCAGCGCAAAATCTCCCCCCAATCTGCCCATTTCGGCAGACAAACTTTAGGGATTTTCAAATGGCTGAGGCTCTCTGAGTAAGACTCAACCTTGATTTCCTTACCCCGGACGAGATAAATAAACTCCTCAGAAGCATAGCGTTGTTTCTTTTCCTCCCAGCCCTCCAGGATACGCAGGCATTCGCCGTCGAGATCCTTTTTTAGTTCCGTTATGAGTTTTGAGTGATGCGTTATAAGCGTGTCTACCTCAGCAGATTTGGGTTGGGACTGAAATATTTTCTGGGTGGTTTCCAAGGCAAAAAGTTGCCGTGCAATACCCACCTGTTTCTCTACCCACGCGTCGTATTTTCGGTTGCTTTCCGAAATTTCAGACAAATACCGAACGCGCGCTGGAGGAATGATATAGATTTTTTCAGAATTTCCAGTGACAAGCGCATGTCCAGATTGCAGTGCCGGGTTACATCTTTCTGCCACCAAATCCATGATTCGGCGGTAGAGTTGGTTCACACCAGGGTCGTTGAACTGGCTTGCAATACAGCCGAACACTGGCATATCATCCACTGAAGCATCCCAGGCATTGCGGTTGCGCTGCACCTGTTTACGCACATCCCGGAGGGCATCGAGTGCGCCACGTTTGTCGAACTTGTTGATGGCGATCACGTCGGCAAAGTCGAGCATATCGATCTTCTCCAACTGCGTGGCAGCACCAAATTCGGGGGTCATAATATAGAGCGAAACATCCGAGTGGTCAATGATTTCGGTATCGCTTTGGCCAATGCCTGAAGTCTCCAAAATGATCAGGTCAAACTGTGCGGCTTTCAGAATATCAATGGCCGAATGGACGTACTTCGAAAGCGCCAAATTGCTCTGCCTGGTCGCCAAAGAGCGCATGTATACCCGTGGAGAATCGATGGAATTCATCCGAATGCGGTCGCCCAGGAGCGCACCGCCCGTTTTTCTTTTCGAGGGGTCAACCGAGACAATAGCAATGGTTTTGTCTTCAAAATCGAACAGAAAACGACGGACTAGCTCATCCACCATACTTGATTTTCCTGCGCCACCCGTACCTGTAATGCCCAGGATTGGGGCGGGTACGCCGGAACTCCGTTGCGGTTCAGTTGCCGGAACGGAGTTCCGGCGTACAAACGGCGCAATCTCCTTTTCGTAAAGTTCGGGGTTGTTTTCGGCGATGGAAATGAGGCGTGCTACATCGTTGAATAGTAAGCCGGAATTCCGTTCCGGCAAATCAGCCGGAACGGAGTTCCGGCTTACAAAATGCTTCAGCTCCCCATTCAGCGAAAAGCCAATTGGAAAGTCGCATTGCTGCAACACATCATTAATCATGCCTTGCAAACCCATGGCGCGGCCATCATCAGGGTGGTAGATTCGCGTAATGCCGTACGCCTGCAATTCTTTGATTTCGGAAGGCAAAATCGTGCCGCCGCCGCCGCCGAAGATCTTGATATGGCCTGATCCACGCGCTTTAAGCAGGTCGTACATGTATTTGAAATACTCATTATGGCCACCCTGGTAACTCGTAATGGCTATGCCTTGCACATCCTCCTGAATGGCACAGTCCACAATTTCCTGAACAGAACGGTTGTGACCAAGGTGGATAATTTCCGCGCCACTGCTCTGCATAATGCGGCGCATGATATTAATGGCAGCATCGTGGCCGTCGAAAAGAGAGGCCGCAGTGACTAGTCGGATTTTGTGGTGGGGTTGGTATGGTGCGGGCTGGATCATGTCTTGGTGGGTGCTATTTTTTGCGGTGGCAAAATTACAAAATCCAGCTGCCATACAGGATCAAATTAGTGTTTCGCTATTCAGGAAAGGGTAAATAATAACAAGCTGCCTTACATTAGCGATTAAATTATTCTATTTCCGCTTTTTAGACATGGAAAATATAAAAAAGGACATTTTAGAACGCCTTAAAATGGGCGATACCGAAGGCGCATTAAAATGGCTTGAAATACTCGTCAAACAATCCGGTGATGAGGGATTGGCATCCAGTGCCCGCGGATTCGAAGGTCGCTTTACCAGATCCAAACTAGACTTTTTAAAAGGAGTTATAGATAATCGGGAACACGCTCTGGTTGTGAATCAGGTAAATGCTGGAATTGAGCACCTGCTCAATAGGTGGATACCCGTCTCAAACGCATTGCCAGGCGCATCATCCAGCAAGCGGTCACAGCTTAAGGTGAGGATTGGGGCGCTTAGCTTGTTGTTGCTGTTCGCATGTGCTTATTATTTTTGGAATCGAACTGCGATTACACCCGCTTCTGTTGCACAACCTCAATCCCCGGTAATTTCATCTAAGGACAGCTCGTTTCAACCTAAAAAGGAGCATAATCCGGTTCCAGACAAAAAAACAATGCCGAGTTCGGAATTAAACAAATCGTCATCAATCGGCGCTGCGGATACTTACTTCAATCTTTCTGAGAAAAACGTACGTTATGGCGTAATTGGGTTAAAAAACAAACAATTTGATCGGGGTTTTTCTATCCAAATCGCAAATGCCCTAACCAAATCTGGCAAAATGGCCTCTGCTACTATCATAAAACCGGCCTTTATCTCCCAGAAAATTTATCTGGATTTATTGGAAGGGCGTTTTGATCGCTTAAAAAAAATGGATGCCTCCGGGGTATTGGAAGCCATTTGTCTGGTGAATATGGATGGTATAAAAAAGACGCCGATAAATGCCCCTACGGTTGCGGCCAGAGAGTCGGGCATTTCATTTGTCGATGCCTCAACTGAGGTCCAAATCGCAATAGTACGGGCCGGAGGAGACGGGGTTGAAGCAGAAGTTTCAGAACAAGTTTCGGTGCCAGGAACTGCGGAAACACTTGCAGCTAAGGCGATTGAAAAACGTATTTTGGAACTATTAATTAAGCAATTATAAAGCTGATTTATCGCAAGGTGATCCAGATTTTTGAGCCAACAATATTCTCTTCCACGGTAATTTTGCGCGTTTCCGGCCAGTTATTAAGGTGAATCTTGCCAATGGATTTTCTGAATTCCCGACAAAGGTTATTACAGGTATAAAAACGTTGTGTTCGTTCATCCAATAAGGGTAGCCGAATATCCTCAAATTGAATTTCTTGTGGCGATTTACCACGTGGTCTGTATCCTCCCCCCATGGGTCGTTTGTCAAGCCAGTCTTCAATGGCCTCTGCTACCGTGACCTCTTCCCCGTTTTCCAGTTTCGCCAATGAATTTAAGTCAAAGCCTGCATTGTCAGCTATGGTTAAAGCCATATTTACTGGCTGCCCAAACTGCGCAATTTGGCCAAGGCTACGGCCTAAGGAGCCCTTAAAATCGTCCCAGTTCATTTTCAAAGCCTGCTTGCAGAGGGCAAAACTGTCTTGTATGACAAAACAATTCCCGCTACAAACAATAGGCGCCAGAAGATGATCCGTAGCGGTAAGCCAAGATTTAAGATTAACCGTCGCTTTCCACATATCAGGCGGACAATTCGATACTTTTAACTCCACTTCAATATAAATATCAGGGTCGGCATAATCCAGAAATAAGGCTTTAGAATCACTTACAGCTTCTTTCATGACCCTGTCGGCTAGGAAATTCTGGTGCATGGATGTAAAATCAGAGACCGAAAAACCGTTTGATACCAACATGCTCTGAAACTCCAACAAAAACATACGAAGGGTCTGACTTTTAGCCAGTACGTTACTGATGGCTTCACCTTTTTGAGTATAAGGAATGACCATCATTTTATATGCAGAAGGGGAAAGGGCCCCTTGTTGTGCGCTTAAGGTATAGGAAAATTGGAGAAAAAAAGCAAGCACTATTGGCGGTAGTAAAGTATATTTCATAGCAGTAATGTTTTTTGGTCTCTGATTAATTCTGGTCTGAATAATAAATGCCCACGTCAGCGCATACTTTTAAATGGGTTTGCGGATGTGGGCATTGTTTGAGTGCGGACAGTTATTTGATTTTAAAACCTGTCGACTTAATTTCCATTATTTTTATTGCTTGAGGTTCAGTTTTCAGAAAATTACTCAATTTGGGCTCATTTTCAAGATCAGATTTTAAAACCTTACAAACTATAAAATCCTCTGCCAGGCGTAAAATTTCAAATTTCAACACCTCGTTAGTTAAATTTTTGTTCTTTCCATTGACATTCAGTATTTCAGTCCGTTGCACAGATAATTTTTGTTTTTCAGCAAATGTACCATCCGCACCACCTCCAATCAGCAGATATTCTGTGTATTTGCCATTATCGGAAAGCCGAGCTTGAAATATACGCATTTCAATCGGGAAATTCTCTGAAACAAATTGCCGAATATATTTCTCTATGCCCCCCATACATTTTTCAATAGCTTGTTGAGGACTACTTCCATTGCAAGCGGTGCCGCTAAAAAGCTTACCGAATATACCCGTACTTGTCTTGACCACATCATCCATTTTGGAAGTGCCTGAAGGCGTGACCATAACGGAGGCAACTATTTCACCAGTTTCAACTTCTATAATTTTTAAGGCAATGGACAAGTCTGCGGTATAGGTCGAAAGAGCTCCATTCACCCCTTTATTCTCGATGCCTTGTGCCGCCATTACGTGCCCAACAATGATCAGGTTTGCACCTTGCGCCCGGCTTTGCTTCACGACTTTACCATCTACAAAATCGCCGCCAGTTTGCAGTTTTCGCTCCATTACAATGCTTTTATAGCCATCCAGGCGATCAACAACCTTGAACCTTTTGGTGTTGAATAGGGCATCAAAAATATAATGCCACAACTTTTCAGATGCATCAGATGAAGCAGTCGCTTGGTCATAGGTTAAGGGTGCAAGCGCGACTACTTTCTCAGGGTAAGTTACATTGATTTGGGCAAAAGAAGAGTAGGCCCCGAAAAAAAGGCCAATCGTCAAAATGAAGGCAAGATTGAATTTCATGACTCAAGAAGTTGGTTTGGTTAAAAAAATGATTCGTGGCAAAAGTAGCTGGGATCCATATCATTTCCCTAAACCTACCAACTTTTTTAAAAAAATGAAATAACCAGTATCATGAGACCAAATTCTGACATTTAAACCCTAAAATAGAATGTTATCCAAAAAAAATGCCACCCCGATTTGGAGTGGCATTTCAATAATATCTTTTATCTTTACTAAGCTTAATTCTCAGCAGCCTTAACCACCTTCCGCACCTCTGTCCCTTCACTACTGATACATTGAACCAAATAAACTCCAGGATCCAAATTAGGAAGTTCTAAACGGTAAAGGCCGGTTGTAAGGTTGCGGCGCGGGAGCAATATGGCTACTAGCCGACCCAATTCATCCGTCATTTCAACAGCCAGAGAGGTCGCTTTGCTGATATCAATGTCAAGGGTGGCTTTGCTGACATAAGGGTTTGGGTAAACTTTCAGGTCGAAAGAATTAGGCTTCCCAAGGCCTTTTCCTGCATAGAGTACCACTTCGCTCCGTTTTACACGGGTTTTGGACGCCCAGCGAAGCACATTGGTGAGTAGGCGGGAGGATTGCGGCTCATCAAAGTAATATTCTAAACCTAGATAAACGACTTTACCTGAACCCATTTGCTTGTACCCAATAAAAGGGTACCCACGCACATCGGATAAAGTGACAAAATTTGGGTCTGAAATATCAAGGGGATACTGGTATACTTCTGTAGAAAAATCATTCCCTATCCCATGAAAAATTGGGTGTTCTGGGATCACTTGTCCTACCTTATGTTCCTTACAATAATAACCATAGTCAAGATCAAACAAACCAAGTTGTTGCAAGGCTCCGAATTCATGGGTTCCGGTCAGCACTACTGCTCCTCCCTGGCGGATGAACTGATTGAGTACTTTGCCACAGGCCCGAATCAACTCCGGTGAACCGTTGGAAGGATAGGCGATCACTACGGCATCTTGTCCAGTTAATACACTAGCCAAATCATCAGAGGAGCCCTCCTCAAATACGGTGAATGCACTCGTTGGCATCCTACGCTGGATGACGCGCTGCACTTTGTTTGAATAAGCACTGTCGTAGGCGAAGGAATTCAGCATCAGTACCCGCAGCCCGTTGAGACTGTCGGCTTCGGCCATGAACGATTCACTATGTGAAACAGGCAAACTACGCTCCTCTTCCAAAAACAAGTGGGCGATCGTTGAATTGAAAGGAAAAGGGCGGTCGAAGGAAAAGGGATCCGACCGAAACGCAGCGAGGCTGAAAATGCCTGCAAAAAGGGCGATAAACGATAACTTGCGAAACATCGGGTGTATAATTTTAAGCCAGTAGCAGTTGAAATTTTGAGGCAAAACGCTTTCTTTGGGAAATTCGTGTGAACAGAACAGCAAAAGTACGTTCAAATACAATAAAAAGGTTGGGGAGTACGCGCGAAAACTTTTTTAGGAACGGGTAAATAATAACTTTTTGCTTTCAAGTAAATTACTTTTTGCTCAGACAACTATCTTTTTGTGCGAACAGCGGGGCTCTTTTATCAAAAAGATGGGCGGTATGGGCGGAAAGGAATGAGATGAAAGTAACAAGTTATTTTTTTCCCGTTCCTTATTTGCCTTATCTTTAAAAATTAGCCCTTTCGCGAACAGCAAGATTTAACTGCTTATAGTCAATTTTCCCTTTGTTCGTCTTAAGGTGTTCCACCACAACGATGGCGCGGTGAAGCCGAATATCGGAATTTTTAGGCTGACCAATGATATATAACAAGGTTCGGAGTTTGCCGGGAGTGAGGGCGTGAATCAGTTGGTGACCCACTTCGTCTTGCGTAAGCAGTTCGGCTAACTCTTCTGGCATTGGCAAACCATATTCGCTTTCATCTTTGCGTAGGCTTACCGAGACTTTTGAGCCTATTTTCAAACCCAAGCTAGTCTGAATTTTTTTATTCACCGTGATCACAAATGTTCCATCACCGCGTGGAACTAAAGCACATTGGTACTCCAACTTGTCATTCAACAAGCAAACAACCCGCTTTGAATCTCCTGCTCCGATAAGCGAATCCGCTACTGCTTTGGGCACTCCAAAATGGCAACCCCAAAGCCTGTTGGTAGATTCTTCCAACATTGAACCGAAAAATAAAGCTTCTTCCATAAGGCAAAAATACACGATTAGGAACGCGGCCCCAATAACTTAGTCAGTTTAGGTCAACCATTTTTTCATCAGACAAGCCTATTTTTCTGCGAATTGTGGGGATATTTAAAGAAAAATAGGGGCGGTATTATGGAACTAAGGGTGGCATCAAATGACTAAGTTATTGGTGCCGCGTTCCTTAGGCAAAAAATGGCGGTGCTGTCGCCAAGAGTTTGCAACAGCACTGCCAAATTACATTTATCGAATTTTCTTATTAGTCTTCGTATTGTTTCGGCTTGTTCGTTTTTTTCTTGTTGTAACGCCCCCAGGAAAAGCCAAATTTAAATGAAACCTGTCCGAACCAACCGCTCAACTCCTGATCACTCAATTCGGCAATACTACTGTCGTTCACAAAACGGTAGCCTCCATCCAATCCGATATGGAACCAACGTAACGCATTAATTTCTAATCCTGCGGTAGGTTGTACTACGAAAACACGGTCTTTCACATCGCCAAGTTGAACTCTTCCGCGACCAAAATCAACCCCGATTTGAGGGTGAATCGCTTTATAGTTTTTGAATCCATAAGCGACAACCATCGGGTTCCACTTCATGTCAAACACTTGATTTTCAATGTTATCCCATTTAAACTCGTCCATTAAGTTATAATGGCCCCAGCCAACAAGCAGTGATTTGCCAAATTCAAATCCAAAGAACCCACCAGCCACATAACTCGTCTTACCGCTGTTCCCAAATTGAGTCAATTGGTGTTTTGATCCGCCCCAAATCCCGGAAAACCCTAATCCGCGGTTTCCCACAATGGTTTCTTCTTTTTGGGCAATAAGACTGTTGAGAGAGGTTAGAAGGGCTAATGCAAGGAAAACAGATTTGGTGTGCTTCATAATTTTGTTGTTTACCCGCCGTAGCCCTTTAGGGCGAAGGAGGGGTTGATTTAGTGATTTAAAATTAACGGACGGTAGAATAGACAACAAGGTTACAAGTCCCGTTGCAGTTTTCTAACCCATGAAGCCTACATTCACCTTTTTCTAACTTGTTTTAACCTCTTTTAACCAAAATCTTAAAGTTTCCAGTGGCAAGCAACAAGTTCCAAGAGGCGGCTCAACGCGAAACTTGTTGCTTGCCACTGGAAATTTTTGGTTCTTTTTTAAAAGAGATTTGGTTTTTAAGCAAATGTCGACGTACCTTTGCGGCCACTAAATCGCGGAGTGGAGCAGTTGGTAGCTCGTCGGGCTCAAGACTGTAGAATTAAAGCGATTGATGGATACTAAACTAAAAGGTAGGTGTCCATTGATTACGGCAGCGAGATACACTTTGTCGAAGCCGCCAAGCGACAGCGAAAACCGAAGTCTTCGGAATTCAGAAATGCTTGGGATTTAATTTTACAATGGGCTATTCCGAAAGGAATTTCGGAATGAAAATCTGTCAAATTCGGGGAAGCCTGTAGTGTGGTAATCCCGAGCCAAGCCTTGAAGCAATTCAAGGAAGGTGTAGAGACTTAATGGCAGACATCCCATCTTTCGGTTTTTCCGAAAAAGGATGAAGAGAAAGTCCAGACCAGCAAATTCCGGTTCTGGCCGGAAGCAGCGAAAGCTGAAGTGGTAAGCATAACCCGAAGGTCGTAGGTTCAAGTCCTGCCTCCGCCACACAGAAAAGCCCTTGACTTTTGAAGTCGAGGGCTTTTGTTTTTTAAGCCCATAACTATCATGCACTGGCTCTCCATACACTTCTATCCACTTGAAAATCAAGATGTTTTCTTGGTTCGCGGCCTGCGCCCATTCCTGCAGCAGCACATTTGGGCCAACCGCGGCACACGCGCTTTTTTCATCCGATATCAAGACGAACGCGGTTCGCACATCCGCATTCGGATGCGTGGCGAGGAATCCTGGGTGGAGGAAACCCTCCGGCCTGCTTTTGAGGGCTGGATGGAAGGGCGCGGTGAAGGGAAAGAAGTACCATACACCCCTGAAAACGAACGTTTTGGCGGCGAAACGGCCATTGGTTTGGCAGAGGAGTATTTTCACTTGAGCAGCAGGGTGGTACTGGATAGACTGGCTCGCGATCAACAGACTTATGGTGATTCGATGTTCGATGCCCTTCGGATGCACACCATAGCTGCCCATGGTGCCGGCATGAACCAGAAGCAGGCAGCCCGCTATTTTAGCCAACTGACGGAGCAGTGGCTTCCACTTTTTTACGCACCCGATGGCACTCCAGACGCAGCGTTTCTTTCCGAAATCAGGGAGGGTTTTGAAAAAAACTTTGCCCCGCAAAAAGAGGAGCTTCAGCCCACACTTTTGGAACTTTGGAAAGCCCTTGACAAGGAGAAATTCGATAAAAAACAACCCGAATGGGCGCGCTGGGCATTGGGCAATCAAATGATCCTCAAGGAATTGGGGGACAATCTTGAACGCGCCCTGCCAAGTTTACTTCATCTGACCAACAACCGATTGGGACTGAACAATCAGGACGAGGTGTACCTGAATTTTATACTTTCAAAAACTTTGGGAGATTGATCCGATTTCCAGCCGCATCGCGGCGACATTATTGTAGCGCCAGCGTTGATTTTTTTCAGAACGGTATAGCGGTGGCATTATTTCGGCATAAAAATGTCACGGCTACGCCGTTCCTATCCTTACAAACGCCCTATTGGGCTACAGAAATGTCACGGCTACGCCGTTTTTCTTCTTGCCTTCGTTTGTGAGGGCGCTAACAATGGCAGGAATCGTCCCAATCGAATAATCGAATCTAATCGTAATAATCGAATCAATTCAATAATCCTCCCAATCGCATGCCATTCCTAATTTTCTACATCACCTACCCCGATGAGGCCACAGCCCGGCGCATCTCCGACAGCCTGGTGACGCAACGCATCGCCGCTTGCGCCAATATTTTCCCCATACAAAGCGCGTACTGGTGGGAAGGCGCAGTACAGCAGGAAGGCGAGTGGGTTTCGATTTTGAAAACAAGCCTCGCGCTGGAATCCGCGCTGGAAAAAGCGATTCAGGAGATTCACCCGTATGAAACCCCCTGTATTGTGCGTTTTGAGGCGCGGGCAAATGAGGCGTATCAACGCTGGATTGAGGCGTGTTGTACCCCGGAACTCCGTTCCGGGGAATAGCCTACGCTATGCTTACTAAACTATTGATTATCATTAGCTACCCACGTTTTTTATTGCCATCTTGAATAATCAAGCTTTGACTGAGTTGTCATACTGGCGGAACCCGT
>JBBQLD010000120.1:0-10885 GCA_038327555.1 Chitinophagales bacterium | reverse complement strand
CCTTTCTACACGCCCCCTTCTGTGATATTTAAAAGCTCAAATCACCTTATCCGCACAACAAGAGGAAGCAAAAGCATCCGGTTTAGCCTTGAACACAAAACCCATGCTGAGAATGTACCCCATGGCTTCTTTAAGGGCCGTGTTGCTTTCAAATGAGGGATCTGTGTTAATATCGGCATGTACTTCGAGGGCCACATCGTATTGATCAAGCAGCCCGCAAAGGGTGTATGCCACCTCTACCGAGCGACCCACTTCCAGAATCATTCGCTCCCGGATCGTCATTTTCCGCTGGTTTCGATCATTGGAAATGAACATGAATCCGCCACGTTTTTCGCGCAAAAAAACGATTACTGTGGCAAAATGCACTTCACTACCAATTACTTGCGAATCAGTTCCGATGCAAACCTTGAGTTTGTAACCCTCCGCATTTTCTCGGCGAATGGTTTCTTCTACCGCCGTGAGCAGGGGTTTTTCAATACGTTGGCCGTTGAGCCTTCTCCATTCCATAGGTCAAAATTTTGGTGACATTAGGCGAGATTGTAAAACAACGCCTCAAAAGTGCAGATTTTTAAAGCATTTTTCTACTGTTCTATGAAAAATAACTAGAACTTAATTTTTAGGATATGAACTGCCCTAGTCTAAATCTTTGGCATCCTAAACTATTACACTACCGAATGAAGTTCCCATCTTTAAAAATTGCATCGAAAAATAGTTGTCGCTCTCGCGCAGGTGTCGGAAATTTGCACTTTATATCTTGCTATGATTGAGAAAACCATTGCCGCTCCGCTTGAAATAGCCGCTATCCCTGCTCGGCGCAGCAAAAAAGCGCTCCACAACCGTGTTAACCGCCGAGAACTGAAAGCCTTGCTGCAAAAAGACACGGTAAAAAGAGTAACACTTTCCTTTTATAAATACGCCCAAATACCTGATCCTCAGGCTTTTCGTGACGAATTATACGGCTTGTGGGATGCCTTGGGTGTCTTGGGGCGAACCTACCTGGCTAAAGAGGGAATAAACGCCCAGGTTTCAGTACCGGAGCAGCAGTTTGAATCCTTCAAAACCCTGATGAATAGCTACGAAATGTTTAAAGGGATGCGGCTTAACGTGGCCGTGGAGGCCGAAGGAAAATCGTTTTTTGCGCTTACCATAAAAGTTAAAGATAAAATTGTAGCCGACGGCCTAAATGATCCGACTTTCGATCCAGCAAACACGGGCACTCACCTAGATGCCGAAGCCTGGAATCTCGCAAGCGAGGAACCTGATGTTATCTTGGTAGATATGCGCAACCACTACGAAAGCGAAGTGGGCCATTTTGAACATGCCATTACTCCCGACGTAGCTACCTTTCGGGATGAACTGCCTTTGGTGGCTGAATTACTTGCCGAACAACGCGACAAGAAGATTTTGATGTATTGTACTGGTGGTATTCGCTGCGAAAAAGCAAGTGCCTATATGAAGCATAATGGCTTTAATAACGTTTTCCAACTGAAAGGAGGAATCATTGAATATGACCGCCAGGTGCGGGCAAAAAACCTGAAAAATAAGTTTTTAGGCAAAAATTTTGTGTTTGACGAGCGCCTGGGGGAGCGTATTAGTCCCGATGTAATCGCCCACTGTCACCAATGCGGCCAGTCATCAGATGCACACACGAATTGCGCAAACCTCTATTGCCACATCTTATTCATTCAGTGTGATGACTGTCGGGAAAAGTATGCAGGATGTTGCTCCGAGCATTGTTCAACGTTCAACGCACTGCCTGTCGAAGTACAAAAAGAATGCGCTCCAACTATGGCATTCAACGGCTCAAAATTTGGCAAGGGCGCATATAAGGCTTTTCGGAAAGCCGGGGGAAGCTTAAACAAAAGCACACCTTCACCCGTTCAATTTTTGCCTTAATAAATCAAAATCCTGCGGCAAAAGCGACTTCCGGCCAGGCAAAACGGTGTTGAATAAACCCGCAATCTGATGGTAAGACAAGGCTCGAAACAACAACGGCATTGCAATTTTTTTCTTGGAAAGCAGGTGCAGGTTTTTTCCATTGGTACTCAGGTGGAGCCCCATTCGCTTAGCAAGTACTTCCAATGAATGTCTTGAAAAAAGCGAAATATGCTGTCCAATCTCTGGGAGAATATACCACCAAGTATCTGGTGTGGGGTGTGGCGTCGGTTGCAATTCGGTAGAAAACAGGATATTATCGCTGAGCTGAAGCATTTTCTCCAGTGCTTCTGCCGGGTTTTCGAGATGTTCGAAAACTTCAAAGGCTGTTAGTAGCTCGAACTTTGTGGTGCCTGCATCTTCAAGATCAAAATTTTTGGCAAACAGGTTTTCTGCATAAATATCCTGCCGATAAAAATCCATCCCACGATCACGGAGCAGCCTGACCAGCACCCCGTAGCCTCCACCATAATCTACAAATTTGGCCGATGGATCAAAATAGGTTCGCAGCAATGCCGTCACCACTTCTCGAAGTTCGAGATTGCGTTTCAATAAACCGATATCCAGGGCAGTAATGGCAGAAGCATAAGATTCGGGCAACCAAAACGGATTCGGAAGGCTCAAAAATCCACACTGAGGGCATTGGTAATACGGAGCATCGTATTTTCCTAGGATTTTTGCACGAAATACTTCGCGGGCTGGCTGACCCGCTGTAGCGTTGTCGAGCACGGGTGGACAGATGATGCAGTTCAAGTTGGGTAAATGTTTTGAGTGGGCGAAGGTAGTTGGAGCTTTTGCTTTTTTCGAAACCTGAAAGGTTTAAAAAACCTGCTAGGTTTAAGACAGCAAAAAAATTCCGTTCTTTCGCCGACGAAATTCTCTGACATGTCCAAACAACAACATAAGTCCTCCTTTGACAAGCCTTCGGCGGGCAAACCTGGCCCTAAATCCACCCCAACGAACAATGCCAGTCCCCAGCTGTCAACGTTCACTAATCAGCCCTCCAGCTTTTTCACCAACACCCTGCTCCAGAGTGGATTAATTTTCGCTATCGCGTTTTTGCTCTACGCCAATACGCTGACGCACGGCTTTGTGCTTGATGACGCTATTGTCATCACGGACAACATGTACACGCAGCAGGGGATAAAAGGCATTGGAGGAATCCTTTCAAACGACACGTTCTTTGGCTTTTTCAAAGTTGAAGGCAAGGAAGCCCTTGTGACGGGTGGTCGTTATCGTCCTATGACCTTGGTGCTTTTTGCAGTTTTACATCAATTTAGCACCAGTCCATTTCTATTCCACTTGTTCACTGTGCTGCTTTTTGCACTGACTTGCGTGGTATTATACCGGACGTTACTTCTCCTCTTGTCGCCGCCCTTGTCCATTTCCCGGCAAAAAGGAGATCCAACGCCGTCGTTTTGGATGCAATCGGCGCCGATGATTGCATGGCTTGCAGCAGTGCTTTTTGCGGCACATCCAATTCATACTGAAGTGGTGGCGAACATTAAGGGTTGTGACGAAATCCTCACGCTTTTGGGCTGCCTGAGTGCCTTGTATTTTACACTAAAGGCCTGGGATACAAAGCAAAATGGATGGGCCTTGGCCGCAGGGGGGGCATTTTTTATCGCTTGTCTTTCTAAAGAAAACGCTGCGGCATTTGTGGTATTGATCCCCTTGGCGCTTTGGTTCTTTAGAAGCTCATCCAAAGCCACCCAAGAAGAAGGGAGCCAATCTGTTTTGGCCGCGAGCATTCCAGTTATAGCAGCATTCGCAGCTTTTTTCTTGTTGCGGGGTACCATATTGCATTGGCGTTTTGGCGGCGAACCCATGGAATTGATGAATAATCCGTTTCTAAAATTGGAGGGTAATCAGTGGGTCAAATTTGCACCAGCCGAACGCCTGGCCACCATTCTCTACACCTTGGGTAAATATGTGCAACTGCTTTTTGTGCCCCATCCGCTTACCCACGACTACTATCCCCGGCAAATCGGCATCATGACCTTTGCCAACCCGTTCGTACTTTTTAGCCTTGCACTTTACAGCTTTATGGGCTATGGGGCTGTAAGTGGAATCAAGCAACGTGATCCATTCGCTTTTGGGATTTTGCTTTATTTGCTCCCCTTAGGCATTGTATCCAACTTGGTTTTCCCAATTGGCACCAACATGGGAGAGCGTTTTGCTTTCATGCCTTCCGTTGGTTTTTGTCTTGTAGTGGCCTTGTTTTTGAGCAAGTTTTTAAAGCAAAATCAGTCGCTTGTACTCGGTGTTTTCGGCGCAGTCATCTTGCTGTTTTCCATCAAAACCTTTGTCCGAAATTTGGCTTGGGAGAGCAACGAAAAATTATTCATGACCGACGCAGCGGTCTCCACAAATAGCGCAAAACTCCAAAATGCTTGTGGCGGCGTACTTTTTGATCGAGCTACGAAAGAAAAAGATCCCGAAAAACAAAACGTGCTGTGCATGCAAGCCATGCCGCACCTCGATCAGGCGATCAAGATTTATCCAAACTATAAAGACGCTTATATTAGCCGAGGAGGGGCACATTTTGTGCTCCGCGAATTTGAGGAGGCTGTTGCAGATTATCGCAGGGCCGTGCAACTTGCGCCAGACGACCCAAAACTTAAAACTTACCTCGCCCTTGCGTTAAGAGATTGTGGAAAATATTTTGGCGAACAAAAAGCAGATTTTAACAACGCCTTCAAATGTTTCGAAGAATCCTGGCAAATAAACCCAAAAGACCCCGAAACCGCCAGGTTAATGGGCGTGGGTTATGGCATTAATGGAAAACATGCAGAGGCCATTGTGTGGTTCACCAAAGCCGTGGAGGCAGCGCCAAAAGAGGCTGGATTCATTTGGGATCTGGGCCTGGCGTATTCTGCTTCAGGGAATTTGGCAAAAGGAGATGAGCTTCGCAAAAAAGCGATGGAGCTGGATCCGACCATTGCAAAACGGAGAAGCGGTGGCGGGCGGTAGTGTTTTTTGTCAAATATTCGAAGTGTGTTGCTTTAGCTTTAACCTTTCTTATAATTCCTAAGCCCTGGCATTCCGCTCAAGTCCATACCTTCGCCAGCCAAAGTCCAATATCCAACAGTCCAATATCCAAAGTCCAACAGTCCTATACCATGTTTGAAAGTTTAAGTGATCGTTTAGAAAGTGCATTCAAGGTGTTGAGCGGCAGCCACCGCATCACCGAACTCAATGTAGCAGAAAGCATCAAGGAAATTCGTCGTGCGCTGGTAGCTGCCGACGTAAACTACAAGATTGCAAAAGACTTCACGGATCGGGTAAAAGAAAAGGCCCTAGGCACTGAAAATGTGCTAAAAAGTGTGTCGCCCGGCCAATTGATGATTAAAATCGTCAGCGACGAGCTCACCGAACTTATGGGCGGGCAGAACGTTGGCATCAATGTGAAGGGCCATCCCGGAGTAGTGCTAGTGGCTGGCTTACAAGGTTCTGGTAAAACGACCTTTAGTGGCAAACTAGCCAAATACCTCAAGGAACAGCGCAAAATGCGCCCCTTACTCGTTGCTTGCGACGTTTACCGGCCTGCTGCTATAGAGCAGCTGACGGTACTCGCAGAGAGCATTGGTGTAGCGGTGTATAAAGAACTCGAGAATAAAAACCCGGTAGATATTGCCCGCAATGCCGTTGCATTTGCCAAGGCCAATAGCCATGATGTAGTCATCGTCGACACCGCCGGTCGTTTGGCTGTCGATGAAGTGATGATGGATGAGGTAGAAAACATCAAAAAAGCACTCAATCCTACCGAAACGCTTTTTGTGGTGGATTCCATGACGGGTCAGGATGCGGCGTATACTGCAGAAGCGTTCAACAAGCGGATCAATTTCGACGGCGTAGTGCTCACCAAACTCGACGGCGACACCAGAGGTGGTGCAGCGCTTACGATCAAGCACACAGTAGGCAAACCCATCAAATTTGTATCGCAGGGAGAAAAACTGGACGCATTGGATGTCTTTTATCCCGACCGTATGGCACAACGGATTCTGGGTATGGGCGACATTGTGTCGCTCGTGGAAAAAGCACAATTAGAATTTGATGATGAGGAGGCAAAACGCCTGGAAAAACGCATCAAGCAAAACAAGTTTGACTTTAATGACTTTTTAGGCCAGATGCAAATGATCAAAAAAATGGGCGATCTCAAAAGTTTAATGTCTATGATCCCAGGCATGGACAAAGCCTTAAAAGACGCGCCAATTGACGAAAAAGCCCTCGTGCGCGTAGAAGCCATCATCCAGAGCATGACCCCATGGGAGCGGGCTAACCCGGATGCAATCAGCCTGTCGCGGAAAAAAAGGCTTGCCAAAGGATGCGGTCAAAACCTGGATCAGATCAATCTATTCATGAAAAACTTCGGCCAGATGCGCCAGATGATGCATCAGGTATCCAAAATGCCCGCCGGAAAAATGGGAATGCCGCCGGGTGCTGGAGGTATGGGATTGCCTGCACCTAAAGCCGGAATTGGGAAGTTCAGAGGGTAGGGTGAAATTTATTTCGCTATTTTTTGAAGCCCTGTAAATTAAATGTACGTCAATCAATAACACCTAACCTAATATCTTTAACTTTGAAAATATTTACCATTCTTTTGCGGCCTTTTTGCTGGTTTTGTTACCGTTAAAAATGGAAGCCCAAAACACTCAAATCTCCTTGTCTGGCACCTACGGGATTATCGGCATTAATTACCGTGAAGATTTCATCGTTGACAAAGTATTCAGGGCAGTTGGTACTTCGTTAGGACTCGAAATCAAATTCGGAAAACACGTCACCGCAGGTGGGGATATTGACTGGCAAAGGTTTGAGTCAGAACCATCTATTGCGGTTTCGTCAATCTCTTCGACCCTTCCCAATTTGATCTATGCTATTGATCGTCACCAATTTAATATCCGCCCTACCCTCCGTTACTACTTTAAAGAAACCTTCCAGGGGTTGTATTTTGGCGTATTCGGAACCTACTCCTATTTAACGGTCGCGACTTCTGATTACCCCAAAGCTCCATCTTATCTCTCCGATATCTACCGTGACCCTTCGGATCATTTTGGCATGGGCGGAGGCCTGACCTACGGTTACCGTTTGAAATTGACTTCGGCACTAAAAGCATCAGCTTTTGGTAGCCACCAACTGTTATGGAACGATATCCCCAAATATCAGCAGCAAGATCACCAGTGGGGCTTGGGGTTAAACTGGGTATTTTAAGTTGCTCCTCTCCCAACTTCTGGTGGAGCATCACCGTCTTTATGGCAAACAAACCTTGTTAGACATGAAAAAGCTCTACTTGTTTTTCCGTCTCTTTGCGGCACAATATTTTGGACTAAGCCGCTAACATGAACTATCACAAATACGAACTTAAAACCGATCCAGAAACCGCTGACATCCTCGTCGCCTTCCTGTCTGACAGCCCATTTGACACTTTTGAAGAAACTTCAGATGGGTTAAATGCCTACGCGCCTGCATCCGCTTCTGAATCAGTAATCGAAGTACAACTGCTTGACCTGCAGAGCCAATTCGATTTCACCTGGCAAAAAGAACTTGTGCTCGGCCAAAACTGGAACGAACTCTGGGAAAGCAATTTCCAGCCCGTAATCGTCGGTGATTTTTGTGCCGTCCGTGCTGATTTTCACGAACCCATTGAAGGAATGAAATGGCAATTGGTCATCAACCCCAAGATGGCATTCGGTACCGGCCACCATGAAACCACTTGGCAGTGCATCGCCGCCATTGAGCATTTGCCGCTTAACGGAGCCAAGGTTTTGGACTATGGCTGTGGCACAGGCATTCTTGCAATTCTCGCATCCAAAGAAGGGGCCTCGGAGGTAGAAGCAGTAGATATTGAAGAACAATCTTACTTGAATACCCTCGAGAATAGTGCCGTAAATGGCGCGCAAAACGTAACTGCCCGTCTCGGCACGCTCGCTGCCGTCCAAAGCAGTGATTTCGACGGCATTCTGGCCAACATCAATCGTCATGTCATCCTGGAATCGCTTCCTGCACTTCATAAGTTGTTGAAAATTAAGGGATGGCTGCTTATTTCAGGGATACTGCTCACCGATGAAGCCATCGTGACCGAAGCCGCTGTCGCGGCAGGTTTCTCAAAAAAAGAAATGAAAAGTCGGGGAAATTGGTTGTGTGGGGTGTTTGAAAAGAGCGTGATTAGCCTATGATTTGGGCATAAATCCTATTCCTTTCCTACCGGCCCTTTGCCTACCTTTGTGGCTTCTTGGGCGAACTGAAGTTCGCGCTTGACTTTGTTCTGACGAACTGAAGTTCGCGCTACTTGACTTTGTTCTGACGAACTGAAGTTCGCGCTACTTGACTTTATTCTGACGAACTGAAGTTCGCGCTACTTGACTTTGTTCTGACGAACTGAAGTTCGCACTACTTGACTTTGTTCCGGCGAACTGAAGTTCGCGCTACTTGATTTTATTCCGGCGAACTGAAGTTCGCGCTACTTGATTTTATGCAAAAAATCCTCATCCTCGATTTTGGATCGCAGTACACCCAACTCATCGCTCGCCGGGTGCGAGAAATGAATGTCTATTGCGAGATCGTTCCGTACAACAAATTGCCTGAGCTTACGGATGACATTATGGGCGTGATTCTCTCTGGAAGCCCTTTCTCTGTCCGTTGGGAAAATGCGCTAAGGCTCGATTTGAACCTAATCGCAGGCAAAAAGCCCTTACTTGGCATCTGCTACGGCGCACAACTAATGGCCGACTTTTTCGGCGGTGAAGTGGCACAGTCCTCCAAGCGCGAATACGGCAAAATTATGTTGCAGCAGCACGCACCTAACGACCCATTTTTCGCGGGCATCTCCAAGCGCTCCCAAGTATGGATGAGCCACTCAGATACCATTGTGCGTATGCCAGAGGGTTTTGAGGTGTTAGGCAATTCGGATACGATTCCTTTTGCAGCATTCCGTTCGGAAGAAGGCAAGTTTGCTACCCCGGTTTACGGGATTCAGTTCCACCCTGAAGTATTCCACAGCCTCGAAGGATTTGAGATTTTGAAAAACTTTGTCCACGATATCTGTGGTTGCGCAGGTGATTGGACCGCACAACATTTTGTGGACGAAACCATTGCAAGTTTACGCCACCAGATTGGAAATGAGAAAGTTATCATGGCACTTTCTGGGGGCGTAGACAGTACCGTCGCTGCTACCCTACTCCATCGTGCCATTGGCGACAGATTGTTCTGTTTCTTTATTGACAATGGCTTGCTTCGAAAAAATGAATTTCAGGAAGTCCTTGATTCGTACAAAGGCATGGGTCTTAACATTGAAGGGATAGATGCAAAAGACCGGTTTTACGCCGCGCTCGCAGGCATAACTGACCCTGAACTGAAACGTAAAGCCATCGGCAAACTTTTCATTGATCTTTTTGAAGAGGAAAGCGAAGCTCACCCTGACTTTCAATGGCTTGGGCAAGGAACGATTTACCCCGATGTAATCGAATCTGTCAGCGTTCACGGGCCATCAGTGACCATCAAAAGCCACCACAATGTGGGCGGGTTGCCCGATAAATTGAAACTGAAAATTGTGGAGCCGCTGCGTGCGCTGTTTAAAGACGAGGTACGGCGGGTGGGCCGCGAATTAAATGTATCGCCCAATATCCTTAACCGACATCCCTTCCCAGGGCCTGGCTTGGGCATCAGAATCTTGGGGGATATAACCCCTGAAAAGGTGCAAATCCTTCAGGAGGCCGATGCAATTTTCACCAGCAAACTTCGGGAACACGAACTCTATGATGAAGTTTGGCAAGCCGGTGCAATTCTCCTACCTATTTATTCTGTTGGCGTTATGGGCGACGAGCGCACCTATGAAAAAACCATCGCACTCCGCGCAGTAAGCTCCACCGATGGCATGACCGCCGAATGGAGCCGACTCCCGCACGAATTCCTGGCTGAAGTTAGCAGCGAAATTATCAATAATGTAAAAGGCATCAATCGTGTGGTCTATGATATTTCTACCAAGCCGCCTGCCACTATTGAGTGGGAATGATGTTACCTATGAATAAAAAAACAAGACCCATGACACGAGCAAGAGAGGCCTCCCAACCGCTCATCTTACCAAAATCGCTCAACGGTTTGAACTTCGAGTTCAAACCAGAACGCCGCATGACGGAAATAGAGTTCATGGAATTTTGTATAAAAAATCGCCTCTTGCGCATGGAGCAAGATAAAACCGGAAAACGCATCATTATGCCTCCCGTTGATTTTGATGGCGGCACCCGAGAAGGCATCGCGTACGGCTACCTTTTCAATTGGTGGCTTTCGTACCAAAAAGGCCGTGTACTCAGCGCAACCACAGGCTTCCGTTTACCCGACGCCTCTGTCCGCGCATCGGATGGCTCCTGGATTTCAGACGAACGTATTGCAGACATTGTTCCAAGCGACCGAAAAAAGTTTGCAAGGGTTGTTCTTGATTTTGTTCTTGAAGTGCGCTCAAATTCTGACCGACTACCTGAATTTAAGCGCAAAATGGTAGACACCTGGATTTCTAACGGCGTACGGCTGGCATAGCTAATTGATCCACTTCAGGAACGTGTCTACATCTATCGGCAAAATGGTTCACAAGAAGCGTTTTCGGGGTTTGACCACTTCCTTTCAAGAGAAGATATCTGCCCAGGTTTTATGTTCGACCTTTCAAAAATGCGTTTGTGAGCTATCGTCCAAATATCAAAATCTGCTGCATCAGCAGCCCCGAAGAAGCCCAAATGGCAATAGATTTTGGGGCCACAGCAATAATCGGCTTGGTGGGTTGCGCACAGATAATGTGCGGGCTGCTCTAGAGGCTGTACAACCTTATGGGCTAGACCTTTGCAGCGGGGTGCGCAGTTTGGGAAAACTCGACCCCTTCAAGTTGGAGAAATTCTTTGAGGCGGTCGCTTTATAAGTTGAAAATTATTTCTACTCTACAACAAATTGCGGTGCTGAGCGA
>JBBQLD010000119.1:0-10944 GCA_038327555.1 Chitinophagales bacterium | reverse complement strand
TGCAGGCAATTACTCAGCCCAAAAAGACTTTGGCACTTTTACCATCAATCCAATTCTTGAGACCTTTGAATCCCAGGACTTCAGCAGTTTTCCCTGGGATTTGGGCGGCAATAAGCCCTGGTATATTACCCCAACTGCGGCTTACACGGGTGCTTATTCCACACGTTCTGGCATCATCACCCACAACCAACAATCGGTTATGGATCTCACCCTCGATTTCACGGCGGATGGAGTAATCAGTTTTGCCCGAAAAGTTGGCAGCGAAATAGACTACGATTTTCTTCGATTCCTCATTGACGATGTTGAAATGGAAAGATGGAGCGGAGTGGTGCCTTGGGCTGAAGTAAGCTACCCACTCAGCACCGGTATCCATAAACTGTCTTGGATTTATCAGAAAGATGAGGTCGGCAGCGCCAACTCTGACCGGGCTTGGGTGGATGATATTTCGCTGCCACCGCACAAGGTACTGGTGGCTACTTTTAGCCCGAATCGAGGCGATTTTGAGGTCAGTGTGGCGCCAAACCCAACGTCGGGAAAAACCTGGTTGCAGGTAAATATGCCTACTGCCCAAGCTTTAGAAATCGCGGTGTTCGACTGTCTCGGACATCAGGTGCAACAGTATCCATCGCCAGATCAACGCTTGAATGGCCAATATTCCATAGCACTTGAGTTACGCGATTTGGCGTCCGGGCTTTATTTTGTGCAATTGCGCGGGGAAACAGGAACGCAGGTGGTAAAACTGGTGAAGGAGTAGGGTAGGGGCCAAGTCTTAAGAAAAGTAGAAAAACCGCCTACCTTGGCCCAACAAACAAAAGTCCATGAAAAGCATCGCATCTCTTTTACTACTGTTCTGCATCAGCACCCTTGCCCTCGCCCAAGGCTTCCCTGAAAGCCAAACCGATGGCAAATATTACACCGTCAACGGCGCAAAGCTGTGGGCGGTAAGTTTTGGGAAAGGCGACCCTATCTTTTTTATCGCTGGCGGACCGGGCGGATCTCATTACGGGTTAAGAAGTTTTGATTCCTTGTCGACCACCAATACCCTGGTCTATTTCGATGGCCTGGGGCGCGGCAAATCTGATACTGCAAAAGAGATACGGGAATATTCCCTTGAACGCGATATCGAGGATCTCGAGGGCTTGCGCAAAGCCATGGGCTATTCAAGTATCAATATTCTTGGACATTCCTACGGTGGACTAGTCGCACAGGGCTATGCTTTGAAATACCCGAATCAGGTCAAACACTTGATCCTGGCCAATACCTTTCACAGCTTTGTGATGTGGCAGGAAAACGACGACAATTCCAACCATGAGATCAAAACCAACTACCCCGAGGTGTGGGATACGCTGATGAAAATCAGGGAACGCGGCGCCATTTCCAGCGACCCCATCCATCAGGAGATTTATGGTAAGGTGCCTTATGGCTTTTTATACGCCTATAATCCCAATAACTTCAAGAGCCGGGGGATAAAGCCATATCCCAACCCATTCAATCCAGCTGTTTATTACCAAATGGTGGGCAAAGACGGAGATTTTATTGTGGGCAGTGATATCGGTAATTTTGATTTTCGGAAAGACTTGAAAAACCTGAAAATGCCGATCCTGATCATTGCTGGCCGCTACGACCGGGTGGCGGTGCCCTGGATGCAGGTCAAGTATAAGACATATTGTCCGCAGGCGCAGTTTGAAATGTTTGAATACAGTGGACACAACCCGCAGGTAGAAGAGCCTGCCAAGGAGTTCGCGATTATTAGGGCGTTTTTGGGAAAGTAGGAGGTTTGTCAAAAGATGTTTTGCAAAATTTTGCGAAAAACAATAGGTTGCATTTCAAGTAATTAGATCCTCTAAGATTTCTAAAACTTGGCGTATGTACCCAAGCAGGCTAAAGATCAAGCGTTAAATAATTTTGGATTAAATAAACCGATTAAGATGGTGCAGAAGAAGAAGGCTCCGGTGAATAAGAGTTGAGTTTTGGGCTTAGGTGAGCTGCTTTGACCTTTATTGGTTCGTCCTCCAATCTTCCCTTGTCAACCAATCTTCCCTTGTCCTCCGATCTTCCCTTGTTAACCGATCTTCCCTTGTCCTCCTGAGCGCAGCGAAGGATCCGTAGTAAAGTAGGTTAGTGCGATTTTCGGCTTTCGGCCTCAGATCCTTCGCTGCGCTCAGTAAGACAAGGGAAAATTGAATGGCAAAGTGTTGCAGAAAATTGCGGATAGTGTCCCAAAAAGTGTGTGTGTAAAACAAAAAAGGTCTTCATTTTAGTGGTCGCAATACATCCCGAAAAATGTTCAAAAGCTGCGGATAGTCCTGAATTCGAACCCGGGACACAGGGTCACCCGTGCGTCTGAAGGAAGTGTCCAGCGCTGCTACGGTGAGACCAATAAAAGTCTCACTCATCCCATAAAGCTGCGCAAGATGCACCTCGGCACTAGTCTGCTCCTTTGATGAGCAACACAAAACCAATCAGGAGCACTAGTGGCAGGGGCAATTACAGATCAAAAACTACTTTCACAGGCTTATTCAATTTCACCACTAACCAACTTTCAAACTGCTTCTTTTCCTGCTCGTTTGGTAGTTTTGAAAACTGCAGGTATACCAGGAAGGGTTTATTGGCTATTGTGTCTGGTTGTTCCAGTACTCGAAGGGCTGTAAATGCGAGATTTTTAAGGTTAGGATTTAAGGCTTTTGCTTCGATAAACAATTGCTTCGTAACAGCCTCCACCGTTTTTATGCTATCAATGGTTGTTTTAATAACATTCAGTTCATTTTCTTTTTCCGAGAGTATCATTTGTAACGGATTCATTTGATCCAAAGGCTTTTTCACCTCATTTAAATATTCAAAGCCCTGTCTGACCGTCAGCGTTGCACCCCCTAATTTGTAATAAACCAATTTAGTCTTCAACTGCTCAATTTCTGCTGCTGTTATTTTCCTTCCTCCATAGGTAACTACAATAGATTTTTTACCGGCATCAATCGTTTTATCCAGCAAATAGTCATTCGAAAAACGGCTTTCTTTTTCAATAAAAATTTGGGCGTTTTCTCTAAATCTTTCTTTTTGAACAATATCAAAGCCAAAATACAAACTCGGAAGCAAGGTCACAACCACCACTACCCAGGCAATTCGCTTTGCTTTAATTTCCGCTTCATGATTTACCAGTTTTTTATAGGGGAATTTAAGCAGCCGGACAACAACCAACGTAGCCAAAGCGATAAAGACGGTATTGATGAGAAACAAATAAAAAGCACCAAAAAAATAGGTCATCTGAAAAGTTGCCAGCCCATAACCTGCTGTACATAAAGGCGGCATAAGCGCTGTGGCTATTGCTACGCCCGGTATTACGTTGCCCTTGTGCATGCAGGATACAGCAATGATCCCAGCCAATCCACCAAAAAAGGCAATCAAAACATCATAAATATTCGGCGATGTCCGGGCAAGGATTTCAGAATGTGCTGAATTGATAGGAGTGATCAAAAAATAGATTGTAGAGGTGGCTAAACTTATGCCGGCTGAAAAAAGATAACTGAATAAGGATTTTCGCATCAGGTCTAAATCATTGATGCCCATGCCCAGACCCAGACCCATAATTGGGCCCATAAGCGGTGATATAAGCATTGCTCCAATGATCACAGCAGTTGAATTTACATTCAATCCCAATGAAGCGACAAAAATGGCAAAGATTAAGATCCATAGATTCGCCCCACGGACAATAACATCTTTCTCTATATCTTTTACTACATCAAGATGTTTTTCCTGATCATTTTTAAGACTGAAGTAATCCCATAGTAATTTCATTGCACTAACAAGGTAGGTTGTTCTGCCCGAAAAATATCCTATAGCAGCATACAAACATAGTTTTTACAAGTAGAAAAGCAAAGATAAACAATCACCCTTCGATCAACCGCTTTACTGCCGCCGAAAACCCTGCCGGGCCGATTCCTTTGATCATAATCAGGTTTGGAATTTCAATATTTGCCCAGCTTTGATCCGGGCGTTGCACCAAAAAAGGGAAATCTACTACTTCAAGCATCGGCACGTCATTGAGGCTGTCGCCAGTCGCTGCAAAACAAGGTGTTTGAGTATTTTCCTGCCTAAAGATCTCCATCATCCATTTTGTCGCTTTCCCTTTATCTATCTCCTCAGACTGCATGGTGTAAAATCGTCCGCCCCTGCTAAGCGAAAAACCTGTTCCCTTTAATCCTTTGTTGAGCAGCACCGCTTCGTTTTCATCTTGAGGAGCTAACAATGTTTCGGTGTATCGGCGTTCACGGGCACGGCCTAAGGCATCTCCGTTCAAACTGGTCGCTGCGGCCAATGCTATGTCGGATGCAGAGGCATAGCCTTTTGCTTTTGGGAAAAGGGACAGCGTTGCATACAGTTCCGAGATTTCGGCATGAGCAAAAACAACCAGATCGTACCCTGCTTCGCGCCCTGCAGCCTTGTACCGGTTTGCCGAAAAAAAACCGGTCGGAATAGCTATAGCACTGCCATTTTCGAAGATAAAAGGTTGCTTGATGCCCAGTTGCTGTTGTAAATAAAGCTGTTCCGCAAATGTTTTGGAGGAACAGAACACCAGTGCGGCCTTTCGCGCGGCCAATTGTTGGAGTGCATTCTGGCTTCCCTCAACGCCATAGCTGTGATGGTCAATCAAGGTGCCATCAAGATCGGTGAAGACCACCAGGGGTTGAGTTATGGGGATTGGTAATGTACTCATTCCGGGATAAAATTGCCGTGCATCGACCAGTCAATGATCCGGCCAGCAGCCTTAAAGTTAATGTTGGACAACACGGGATATTTGCGAAGTTTTATGGGTTCTGCGCTTTTTTTGATAATTTTCAAGCGGCTCAACTCGCTTGAAATATCCTTTTTCAAGCTGGCTGGGCAAATACTGGAATGCCAAAGAACCGAAAGGGAATACTCAATCATTTCATTGATATGATCATCCCCTTTGGTCACTTCATGAAGGTGTGGATTGCGCGATTCGATCTGGAAAACCTCAATCCCGCTCTTCATTATTTCCGGAAAAGGAGCAGGCGATACCCCACCAAATTTTTCCATTAAACTAACAAAATGATGTGTTTCAACCGAAAAGCCCGTCGAATAATCGAGTGCCAATGCCAAAGGCATGGACAGTGCATGCTCCCCTGCATTACCAGTGCGTAACACCTCGGTTTCATAACCTGTAAAGTGGCCGAGGAAGAGATTGAGGTATTCGTTGGTAACCCGCGATACGCGCCCCCATTTGGTAAAAAATAGTTCAGATTCTACAATTTTGGGCTTGCTATGCCACTGGATGCGCACCATAGAATAAGGTGACTTGGCTTGAGAAAGTCCGGCAGCAAAAATGCGCACATACTCAAATACCGCGCCCGGGAAAAAATTATCAGAATCAATGAAGCCCACATATTTTTTACCAGCCAGATGTGCCAGCATAATCCCCGCCAGCATTCCTTCGGCCTTGCCATTCCGGATCAGCCCCTCCTCGTCGATCAATTCTGGATAACCACCCTTAATGAACAGTTGGGCAAGCTCGGGCGAACGCTGATGGGCAATGATGTACTTCTTTTTAGCATAGCGACAAAAAGTGTCTACCATATTCCGCTCCATCCTGAAACGGTCGATGGGTTCGTTTTTACTGTTTGAAAGCACGATGGGCAGGCAATCGTGGGGTATACCACATAAGACCCCTTCCAGTAAACGCAAACGTTCATCTTTTACCGGGATAATAATAGCCAGATCCTTTTCAATCTCATGCAAGCGTTCGTAAGGAATCTGCTGGATCACATGAAAAGGGCTGTTAAACTCGGCATCTGCCGCGTACCCGCCATCGAGCTCGTAAATTTTTTGAACCTTATAAAATTGATTCGCGCCAAATCGTTCAGAATTTGCAGGTATTTCAAGTCGCATATTTTTTGTTTTTGGTAAGTAAAGAACGGGTAAATAATAACCCAGGTGGTTCGTGAACCGCCTGATATTAAAGGAAGAAAAAAATGACAAATCACTGGCTATTACGCCCGCTTACTCACACATCGGTCGGTTCATTCGTGCCAGTGATCTCGACAGGCCGGTCGCGGTAAAGCATCGCACCCAACATCAGGATAAGGCCAGTGGCCAGGATGACGAAAAAAAGAACACCTTCGTCAAAGGCTTCGATGCGCTGCCAATCGGGTATTTTGTAAAACAACAGAATAGTGATCAGGCCACGCGGTATATAAAACAACTCAGGGAGCAGATCGTATCGGTGAACCACCCGTAAATAGATGAATCGCAACCCTAAAAGTGCCGCCACAATAATGGAGCCAAGCGCCAACACCTTCATATCCTGAAAATAAGCTAACCCAATTCCATAACCAAAGAGTACGAAAAAGAACGTGCGGATCAAAAAGGAAGATTCTCCGGTAATTGATTTAAGGAACCCAACTTCATTTTGCACACTCTCATCCGAAAAATAACGCTTCAGTGGCTTCCAGCGTATAAGTTCCCAGTTGTTGACAACCAAACCAAACATCAGGATCGTAATCAATGCGGGTAAGTGCATCATTTTACCACTTACATAAATAGCAATCAATATGGCAAAAGACAGAAAAAACTTGACGTTTACCCGATTGCGAATCAGCAACCACATCATTCCGAAACAAACCGCCACCGACAATACCAGTGCGACTATAATGCTACTACCAAACCAGACAACTTCATGTATGCCAATCTGTTCATTTGCAGTAAAAAAATTAAACACCATAATTCCGATGATGTCTGAAAAAGAAGCCTCATAAATCAGGAATTCTTTTTTCTCTTCTTCCAGATGATGAACACTCGGCAACACTACAGCGCTACTCACAATGCTTAAAGGAATAGCATATACCAAGCTGTGTATAAATGGTGTACCGGGCAACCACCAGTATAGAATACCTGCCACTACAAGCGAAGATACTAAAAAAATCACCAATGCAGAAACAAAGGATCGCCGGATAAGCGGCAAACGATCCCGTGTGATTTCCAAATCCAGGCCAGCCTCCAGCACGATCATGATCAGACCAATGGTGCCAAGAAATTCCACGACCGTTGGCGGAATTGAAATTGAATATCCAAACAAATCAGACAAATAACGCAACAATATGCCTGTTCCGAGTAAGAGCAGCACAGAAGGTAACCTTGTAAGGCGGTTGAGGATAGAAAATAAATAAGAAAGGATAACAAGCCCACAAACGGCAAACAGTATGGTATATGTAGAATAATTTTCCATTTGGACGAAGGTAGCAATCTGGTGATCTATTACTACTTAAATGGTTGAAATTAAAGGCCTTGGTCACAATTACTTATTGAAGAATGCCTAAATCATGACAATTGTCAGTTTTTACTTTGATGTGCCGCTGACCTTTGGGATGAGAATTTAAAACAAGTCTATGGGTTGCAAAAAAACAGGCATAAAGTCCTGATCTTGCCCCCATTATGAATACATTTGAACTACTTTCTTTACTGATCGTCTTCTGCGCCACCTTAGCGTATATCAACCATCGTTATATTCGGCTACCCAATGTGATCGGATTGTTGGTATTATCCTTGGGCTTGTCTACCATACTCTGGATAAGTAATCACATCCTGCATCTTCAACTGGCGGAAATACTCGAAAACATCATTGTTAAGCTGGATTTCAGCAAGGTATTGCTCGAAATCATGTTGTCCTTCATGCTTTTTGCCGGTTCTTTCCATTCTGACACCGATGCCATCAGAAAAGAGGCAAAATCCATCGGTATAATGGCAATTTTGGGGACTGTCCTAACAACTCTGGTGGTGGCCGGACTGCTTTATCTGTGTTCTAAAGCCCTTGGCACTCCAATAGATCTGATCTATTGCTTGTTGTTTGGGGCGTTGATTGCGCCCACAGATCCAATCGCCGTACTCGGTATCCTGAACCTTACCAAGGTGCCTGAACGGATCAAAACCAACATCATCGGCGAGTCCTTGTTTAACGACGGTGTTGGGATCGTGATCTTCCTGACCATCCTTGAAATTGTAGAAAAAGGCACGGAATCGTTTACCGTGTCTGGCATGCTGCTCCTTTTTGCACAGGAGGCTGTTGGAGGTATTTTGTTCGGTGCAGCTTTAGGCTATGCCGCGTTTAGGTTGCTCAAGTCCATTGACGATTATGTAACAGAAGTGCTGATCACTCTCGCGGTCGTCATGGGGGGTTATATGTTGGCCAACCTAATACATGTTTCAGGACCGCTCGCCATGGTGATTGCCGGCTTGATTACCGGGTCAAAAAGCGCCCGCAAAAAATCAATGAGTCATACCACCGAACTATACCTGAATCATTTCTGGGAATTGGTCGACATGGGCCTGAATGCCGTCTTATTCCTGCTTATTGGTTTGCGCCTCGTAGGACTTGAGTTCAGCCCACAACTTTTGCTTATGGGGATTTTAGGGATTGGCATTGTGTTGCTGGCCCGGTTTGCCTCCGTAAAACTATTGTCCACTATTTTTAGAAAAACCATAGCAACCAACTCAAAAGAGCAAAACATCGTGATCTGGGCAGGGCTGAAAGGCGGGCTTTCATTGGCCATGGCACTTTCTATCCCTCAACTACCCATAAAAGAACCCATCGTTTTTACCACTTATGCAATCGTCCTGTTTTCAATTATAGTCCAGGGTTTAACTATTGAATGGGTGGCGAAGCGAAACACTTAGAAATATTTCCAATGATGAATCAACCACAATCCAATCCCGATCAAGAGGACAACGGAAAGCTCATAGCAACGGCAAAAGCTATTCTGCATAACAATATCCAGGGTAAATTTACCAAGCCGGCCCCCAAATTGTATCCGCACCAATGGAATTGGGACGCCGGTTTTATCGCACTTGGCTATGCGCGTTCTGATTTCCGTCAGGCTTGCAATGAGCTTACGGCGCTTTTCCGAGGACAATGGGCCAATGGGATGGTTCCTCAAATCGTATTTTCCGTTCAAAATGTAGGCAAATATTTTCCCGGATATTATTTCTGGGAAACACATGGTGTGCCCGGTAAACCCAGAAACGCGCGAACCTCTGGTATTTCCATGCCCGCTGTACACGGATTTATCCTGAATCGGCTCCTGCAATTAGCGCCGGATGCCAGGGTCCATCGGCCTTTTTTTCAGAGAATGTTCGACCGAATCGTGCTGCTTCACCAATATTTTTACAATTACAGAGATCCAGAACGCGAAGGCCTGGCCTTCATTTGTCATCCCTGGGAATCAGGCATGGATAACCTGCCCAGTTGGGAGGAAGTTTTTACCCAAATTCATTTTGAAGCATCAGAAGTCCCGCCTTACGAACGCCTTGATCTGGACCATGTGGACGCGCCCTATCGTCCGCGAAAACCGAGTTATGACCGTTTTATTTATTTGGTCAATCGCCTGCGACAACAACGTTATCAGGAGCCGGAAATGTGGAAAGACTATCCTTTTCAAGTCCAGGAACCCATGTTTAATGCTATCCTAGGCCATAGCAACGAGGCGCTCATCGAACTGGGGCAATGGCTGGGTCGTGATACCGGACAAATGCGGGAGTGGCATGTGCAAACCAACAAGGCGCTCAATAGCAAACTCTGGGATGACACCAAAGGCATTTATCTTTCATACGACCGGGTACACCAACGACACATTCCCATCGCTACTGCTGCCGGGTTATTGCCCCTGCTTTGCGGCGCGCCCAATGCTACGCAATCGGCTCGGATGGTATCGCTCCTTCAAAGTCCTTCTTTTGCCGGCACGCCGGAAAATCCTGCCTGGCTATGCCCGTCCACTGCATTGGATGAACCCGGATTTGACCCTTGCAGGTATTGGCGCGGTCCCGTATGGATCAATATGAACTGGCTTATGTTCCATGGATTGAACCGCTATGGACACACGGAATTGGCAGAAAGAATGCGGACCGATTCACTTGAACTTGTGCGCCGCTTTGGCTTTTGGGAATACTACGACCCTCGGAAAAATCTTCCCTCTAGCCAAACGCCGTATGGCTATGGCTCCAACCAATTTTCGTGGACTGCCGCATTGACGCTGGATTGGCTGGGTGCATAAGCGTTTTTATAAAAAAGGAGTTACAAACTTTCGTTCGTAACTCCTTGATAATGAATGTCGGGATACCAGGATTCGAATCTGATACCCTCCCGATCTCAATCGGGATGCGCTACCGGGCCGCGCTACAGACCACAAACAAAAAAAGGCCACCAAATGGTGACCTCTCTGTCGGGATACCAGGATTCGAATCCCGAAAGTGTTCGGGACAGGCTCTGATACCCTCCCGATCTAAATCGGGATGCGCTACCAGTCTGCGCTACATCCAAGTTTGAATGAGTTCAGCAATTTTCTTCTTTGATTTCCATGATTTAATCTGACGTTCTCTTTTGTATGCAGCTTCCTTTGTCAGATATTCTTCAACATAAACAATAGCCCAGTCTTTTACTTTGGAAGTGTAGCCTTTATGATTTGTCAAATGTTTTTGTAATCGTTCTTCTGGCAATTGATCAGTATGCCCAACGTAATACCCGTCGAGTGATTTAGAAAACAAAACGTAAAAATAAGCCATAAATAAAAAGAGGCCACCAAATTGGTGGCCTCTATGTCGGGATACCAGGATTCGAACCTGGGACCCCCTGCTCCCAAAGCAGGTGCGCTACCGGGCTGCGCTACATCCCGAAACTATTTTACTTTCTTTTGAGGAGCGATACCAGGGTTTGAACCTGAGACCCTCCCGATGTCCTGTCGGGATGCGCTACCGGGCTGCGCTACATCCCGAAAAATTGTTAAAAACCGCGGATAGGCCGGGATTCGAACCCGGGGCACAGTTTAACCCGTGCGTCGGTTTAGCAAACCGGTGGTTTCAGCCACTCACCCACCTATCCAAAATGGGCCGCAAAGATATTACGACCTTCCCCTTTTCACAAAGCCTAAGTGAAAGATTTTC